>JAITWD010000253.1 GCA_031285465.1 Lachnospiraceae bacterium | reverse complement strand
CCATCGGTATTGATGATACGGCGCAAATAAATGCCACGGTTATACCCGCTAATGCGAGCAACAAAACCATCCTCTGGACGAGCAGCAATCAAAGCATAGCGACCGTATCCTCATCCGGTCAGGTTGTCGGCGTGGCAGAAGGAGTCGTGACCATCATGGCGCGAACGGCTGATGGCAGTTATATTGCGACCTGTGTCGTCACTGTGGAAGATGTGCTAACCAATATCGCACTTAATAGAATGGCAACTACCGATAGTTTTAGCGCGGCGGCCACACCCAGTAAGGCAGTAGACGGTCTGACAAACACGCGATGGACCGCCGACAAAGGTGGAAACAATCCTGTAAGCCTGACCATCAATTTTAACGAACAGGTATCATTCAGAAAGATAAAAATAGTCGAGCAATTGGATCGTATTACAAATTTTGAACTACAATATTGGGATGGAACCGGATTTGTTCCTTTTCATATCGGAACAACGATGGGCAGTGACTTTGTCATTGATACGCCTACAATCATTACAACCCAAATCCGGTTATCAGTTTTATCAACCATTAATGATAACGCGGTAGCATCAATCTTTGAGTTTGAGGTACATGGTAAAGTATTGAGTCCGGAAGTATTACCAACCAATCTGGCACTTAGCGCAAGTGCAACCGCCAATATAACTTCAGGAGGTAATGTGGCGGGTAATATGGTGGATGGAAATGTAGACACCCGGTGGATGGCGCCCACTAGTACAACCAATGCGATCCTGGAGATTGATTTTGGCGCCGTAACTAGCTTTAATCAGCTTAGATTCCGTGAGTATCTTCACCGTGTGTCCGGATTTGAGGTGCAGTATTTTGATGGCACAAATTGGGTGACCTGTTATACTAGGGATACGATTGGAACTCTGTATATCGCCGATCTTGGCGCAATAGCTTCTTCCAAAATAAGAGTGATCATCAATGAATTAGTATCAACTGCGGGAGCATCATTTTCCGAAATAGAGGTTTATAATGTGATTAATTAAGAATTATCGATTATGGCTCGCAAGCCTTGAATTATTGGCTTGCGGGCCTTTTTTGTGCCCACATGTGCACAAAAGGCAACGGTTAATATTTGCTGCGAGTATTAGATCATAAAGACCCAAAGGCTTTAAAGTGTCGAACGCTTTTGAGGTTGTGCGATTGCTATCGGTCACCTTTTCGAAATGTATAGAACTAAAAAGGATTGAACAAAATAGATAATGGTGGAAATCGCCGATCAATTGTCACAATTGATCGTCATAGTACAAATATTGATGTCGGATCATAAAAGTAATTGACATCTGTACAAATTATGTTATAATGAAATCAATGTTAACGTTAACATTGCATCAACACGGATGTTTGATGCGATTTATTTATGGCGGATGATGTACGTTAACATGAAAGGAGGCATTGATGGTAACTCAGAAAATGATTGCGGAAAAGGCCGGTGTTTCAATCATTACCGTTTCCCGGGTGTTGAACACACCGGATAAGGTTAAGCCGGAGACCCGCATATTGGTTGAACGTATCTTAAAAGAATATCAATATACCCCTAATCAGATCGCCCAGTCCCTGGTAAGTAATAAGACGAGCATTATTGATGTCTATATTCCCGAATATATTGCCCTTGATAATCCTTTTGCCATGTATTTTATTGCGGGTATCAGTGACGCGCTGAGTTCTCAGCTATATTCATTCTCGATCTTACGGAATTTGAACAGAGAGCATAACTGTGACGGCTATATTGTTACCGGCCTTTTGTCCAATGAGTTTGTTCCGGTCTGGGAATATGCCAAGTCCCGTAATCGACCGATGGCTCTGTTTGGTCATGTGGCGTTACCCGGGGTAGACTGCATTGACGTGGATAACGTGATCGGCGCTTGTGAGATCACCGAACGGTTACTGGAAGCCGGCCACAGGGATATCGTCATGCTGAATGTTACCGAGGAAAAGGATTATGTTCATGATCGTCAGATGGGTTTTTACCGGGCCTTTGAAAATAAATCGCTGATCGGAGAGGGTAAAGCCATCGGTGATAGAAGTGATATTGAGGTGGTTCAGTGTAGCAACAGCTCCGGCAGTGCTTTTTATGCTACTAAAGAACTTTTGAATAGAAGACAGCCGACGGCAATTTTTTGCGCGACCGATACTATTGCCATCGGTGTCGTACAGGCGATTTATGAAAAAGGATTGTCGGTGCCGGAGGATGTTTCCGTTGCGGGATTTGACGGCCTGGGCCACCATCTGCTGACCCAGCCCCAGATTACTACAGTCAGGCAGCCAATTTACGAAATTGGCAAAATGCTTGCAGAGGCATTACTTGCCAGAATAAGTGGAAAGGAGGAGAGTTTTAAAAATGTCCTGCTAAAGCCGCAGATCATTGAAGGGAAGTCCATTGGGGCGGCCACGCATGGGACGGGGGTTAAAGGAAATGCTGATTAAAGCGTTTCCGCGCCGGATTTGCGGCACGAAGTGCCAATTTACCTTGCGCATCCGTGCGCATCTTGCGAAGCGTCTAAGGAAATACTGCTTTAATCAGTGTTCCCTTAGAAATAAGATTTCTTGTGACCATGATGCCACAGTGCTGATCGGTTACGGATTATCAAAATTATTTAAAAATGTGAGGTGTAAGGTTGAAAGAAAATAAAGTAAAGGAGCCATGCAGCATTCGATTCTTTCAACCGTATTTATTTTAGCAATATCGCAGGAAACCTGCGATATGCATGGGTATGAATATGAAAAAATGGTTATCAGCGATGTTAATAGGGACGATGTTAATTGCCCTGATAGGATGTGGGAACAGCACGGTAAATGAAGGGACAGCAGGCGGTGACGATCAACAACCGGTTGAACAGGAAGAGGAAACCGGATCGGTAGAAGAGTCACAACAACCAGAAGGAAGCGAGGCAGAGGGGCTTTCAGGCGAACTGAATATCTGGTCTTCCGGTGAGGAGCTGGGGCGTTTTGTGAGTGGCTTTAATCAGGTTTATCCGGATATTAAGGTGAATATTACGGTTATACCCAATGCGGATTTTTTGGCCAAACTGACGCCGGTTATGTCAAGCGGACAGGGTGCACCGGATATTTTTACCGGTGAGTCCGATTATGTAAAATATTTAGTAGAATCACCCTTTTGGGAAGATTTACGGGGAGAACCTTATAATATAGAACAGTACACGGATGGTATCTGGCCCTATGTGGTCAGCGTGGGAACCGATTCCGCCGGTGCAATTAAGGCGTTAAGCTGGCAGGCATCACCAGGATCGGTGCTTTACCGCAGAGATTTGGCACAGCAGGTATTTGGAACGAGTGATCCGGAAGCGGTGGGGGCACTTCTTGCCAGCAATGATAAAATGCTGGAAGCAGCGGCGACACTTAAGGAGAACGGTATTGCAATGTTTGCCAGTTGGCAAGATATTCTAAATATGCAGTTTTCTAACCGTCAAACGGCATGGGTGGAAGAGGACAAGCTGATCATAGACGAGTCGATGTTGGATTTTATGGATATGGCAAAAACCATCTATGAAAGTGGATATGACCTGAATGTCGATCCCTGGTCTCCGGAATGGTCGGCGGCAGTGGAAAGTGACAATACCTTCTGCTATGTATTACCTTCCTGGGGATATCAGTTTGTTGTTAAGCCGGCTGCCAATGTGACCATGGGGCAGTGGGGACTGGCACAGGGACCGGTGCCTTATGTTAAGGGCGGAACCTGGTTTGGTATATATAAAGACAGTCCGCAAAAGGAGGCCGCCTGGAAATTTATGGAGTATGTCGCCCTAAATGCAGAAGCACAGCAGAGCTATGCGGTTGAATATGGTGAGTATGTTTCGCTTAAGGAAGCCGATCAGGCATTGGCTGCGGCTGAAGGCGAAGAGGTGCTAGGCGGACAAAATCTGTTTGAGTTCTACAACGATCAGATGGGAAAAATCGAGTCCGATCTGATGACTCCCTACGATGGTCAGATCAACAATGCTTTTTTAGCAGCGGTTAAAGTATACGCCAATGGTACGATGGACAAAGATGCAGCTCTGGCACAATTTAAAAATGATGTGGCAACACAGTATCCTGATCTTATAATCGAATGATTGTAATAATGAAGTTCCTTGTGTTTAACGATCATGAATAAAAACTGTTACGGTGAAGGGCGGGTTTTATGCCTGCCCTTCACCGTATGTTTTATATCATGGGAAAGTGCTCCGATGATACAAAACAGGTGCGCAGCTACGCGCGGAACAAAAGCTGCTCTACCAAAGATATTTGCCCGCGTGAGTGCGCGAAGTGCACTTTTGTTCCAGAAAGGCATGGGTATTAGTATGAAGAAGAAAGCATTCCATAAACAATTTTACGGGTATTTGTTTATTTCTCCATTTTTTATTATTTTTCTGATTTTTGGACTTTATCCGATCGTTTCCACCGCGCTGCTTAGTATGCAAAAATGGGATGGGATGCTCCCGCCGGATTTTAATGGCATAGATAATTACGCCCGTTTGATCACCGACACTACCTTCTTTCGCTCGGTTGGGAATACCATCCGGATATGGCTGTTTAATTTTATCCCCCAAATGGCGATCGCTTTACTATTAGCAGCGCTGTTTACCTTTAACCGTGTTAGGGGGATGATATTGTTTCGGGCGGCATTTTATATGCCTAACCTGATCACGGCGGCATCGGTAGGGTTGATGTTTAATCTGTTGTTTAATGGTGGTAAATCGGCAGTAAATCACCTGTTACTTATGACGGGGATAATAGATACCCCCATTTATTTTTTTGAAAGTCCTTTTTTTACCTCATCGCTGGTATCCTACATCCAGTGGTGGATGTGGTTTGGCTATACCACCATCATAGTTATGACAGGGATGGCATCCATTGACACCCAGGTGTATGAGGCGGCGATGGTTGATGGTGCCAGCAAAAGAAAAACTTTTTTTGCGATTACTCTGCCGCTGATCCGTCCTACCCTGATCTATATGACCATCACTTCAATTATCGGGGGAATGCAGATTTTTGATGTTCCCGCCACCTTAACCAACGGAACCGGAGAGCCGCAGAAAAGTATCCTAACTACGGCTATGTATATATATATTCAGGCATTCAGAAGCCATAACCTGGGTTATGCTTCAGCGGTTTCGATGGGATTATTTCTAATGATCGCCCTGCTGAGTATGGTTTCCTTTAGATTGCTCCGACGGAAGGAGGAAGGCTGATGTATCGAGAGAATAGTGCAAAAAGAGTGTCGGGAAAAATCGGCAAAATATTTCCGCTGGCGTTTATGTACCTTTTTCTTACCCTGCTGCTACTGATCTGTGTGCTGCCATTTTTGCTGGTGCTGATAAACAGTACCCACACCAGTATTGACATCGTGACCCGTCTAAATCTCACCTTCGGAACGGCGCTTTCGGAGAATTACGAAAAGATGCAGTCCAGTGTGAATATCTGGCAGGGCTTTGGGAATAGTCTGATGATCTCGGTACCATTTACCGCCCTGACCGGTTATTTTTCCGCCTTGACCGCATACGGATTTTCCAAATATCGGTTCAAGGGAAACAAGGTTTTATTCTGGGTGGTGCTTTTTTCCATGATGTTACCCAGTCAGCTTAGTATCATTGGTTTTTACCAACTCAACCTAAAACTTTCACTGTTAAATTCCTTTTTACCCTTTATCCTTCCGGGGATGGCGAATGCCACGGCGGTCTTCTTCCTGAAAGGGATGATCGAACAAAGTATTCCGGATTCACTTATTGAAGCGGGTCGGATCGAGGGCAGCAGCGAGATCCATATTTTTAACCGGTTGATCCTTCCCTGTATTATGCCGGGGGTGGCAACTATGTGTATTTTCAACTTTGTTTCCAGTTGGAATAATTATCTCGGCCCGTTAGTTATTATGACCGACAATGCAAAATTTCCTATGCCGGTAATGATCGCTATGATAAAAGGGCTTTACCAGACCAATTACGGTGCGCTTTATTTAGCGATCGCTATTTCGGTGGTTCCGATCATTATCGTTTATATTTTCCTGTCACGCTATATTATCAGTGGTCTAACCCTTGGTGCGGAAAAGTGATGGTTAATGTTCGAAGGGAACAGCAACAAGTGATGACGGGATCGGTTAAAGATCAAGTTAAAAAAGTGAAGCACAAAAAGTGAAAAATAAAAAGAATGGAGATGACGGGAATGAAGGTTAAGTGGATTTATTCGAATGAACAGGCGGTATGGCAAGAAAAAAACACGCAAGTGGTCCAACATAGTAATGCATCATTGGTCCTTGATGGACAGGAATACCAAAGAATGAATGGTTTTGGTGCCTGTTTTAATGAGTTAGGGTACCGTGCGCTACTGCATTTGCCCGAACAGGAGCAGGAAAAGCTGCTGGAAGAAATTTTTTCAATCGCGGAGGGGAAAACTGGTTTTACCATGTGCCGCCTTCCGATTGGCGGGAACGACTATTCCTTTGACTGGTATAGTCTGAACGAAACGGCGGGTGATTTCGAAATGAAGCACTTTTCGGTCGAGCGTGATAAAAAAGCCCTGATCCCTTATATTAAGAGAGCGCAAAAATATAATCAGGATTTGAAATTTTTTGCGTCGCCATGGAGTCCGCCAACCTGGATGAAAAATCCCCCGGTGTACAATTGGGGTAAATTAATAACTACACCGGAAAATTTACGGGCATACGCTGATTATTTTGCAAGATTTGTCCATGCCTATGCTGCAGAAGGAATTCATATTGATCAGGTTCACGTCCAGAATGAACCGGTTGCCAATCAGAAATTTCCCTCCTGTATGTGGACGGGAGAGGAACTTAAGATCTTTATCAGAGATTATTTGGGGCCGCGGTTTCAGGAGGACCGATTATCAACCGAAATATGGCTGGGCACGATCAATGCTCCGGGCTGTGATTATCGCCGGTTGATTTTTGATAAATGGGCTACCGAGGATTATGACTATT
>JAITWD010000218.1 GCA_031285465.1 Lachnospiraceae bacterium | reverse complement strand
CAACTGGAACTAGTGGCAATAGCCAGGCCAATGATGATAGCAAGGTATTAAAAGGCAAGGATATATATGGACCACATTACGAAGATGCTGTGAAGTTGCATAAGGAGAAACCCGAGTGGTATCCCGATCCAGATGAGTCCATAATTGTGGATGGAGAAGAGTTGATAAAGGCAAGGGAAGAATATAAAAAAATGTATACGTCAGGGGCGTTGCCTAAAGGTCACCATAGGCAGGGATTGGCGTTTGGCGGGGGAAATACTGCAGATAACATTCAGTTTACAGGCGAATCGACGATTGCAAGCAGTGAAGTGAGCAAGGCAGAATACGATGCTTATGTTGCAAAAAGTCGAGGTAAGAAGGATCCTAAGACCTTAAAAATTCATAAAGAAACAGAAGAGGGTGAGTATGTTTTGGGAAGTAATCCCAATCATACCGAGGTAACAAATTTCCAAAATAAGGTTATGAGGTGGCAGAGAAAGGCAGGTTTACGGAAGAAAAACCCTACTACTTCTAAGACCAAACAAGCAAAAAAATTTGATAAGTATAAGAAAAATGAGGTGGAAAATGTCTGAATTGGTGAATTTAATGCCGGGAATGTGGTTTGGCGAAAAAAAGAATGAGAAAGAAATTTCCCATATGAAAGCAAACATGCAAAATATTAAAAGCGATCAAGAATTAGTCTTGTCAATAGTAGAAATTTTAAAATCTGGAGATTTTTCTGTGAAGAAAAACTTAATAGAACTAATGAATTCGACAAAAGAAGAAAATGTTTTAAATTTATGTATACGTGTGTTTTGTTCTATCGCAACGCATGATGAACTGACAAATGATAATTTGGCATTTGTAGATGAAGCTTCAGATTTCGCATTATTAACATTTGCATCATATGCGCCTAATACATTGTCCTATCACATTGTGCCCTATTTGTTGGCATTATTAGAAGATTGGGAGTATACCGATTCTGATGTCGAAGAGGCACTAAAGGATTCTTTGAATGGTATGTTGGGTTACTATAATATCTTAGGTGAGGATGCTGAGACGGAAGAAATCGGAGAGTATTATCTAAATGATACAGATCATATAGATGAGAAAATCTACTATTATGGGCAAAAACCGGTTTTTCCAGGTGAGTTAACTAAGGAATTAGTAGAAAAAGCATATATTTCGTTAAATAGTGGAAAGGCAATGGATATGTTCATTATACCATCTTTGCTTTCCATATGGAGCGGGTTAAAATGTCCGATTGAATATGGTACGGTGGTTGATCAAGAAATTATGAATTCATTAAATAAATATATTGATGAATTGGTAAATATACCATGGAAAAAGGGCGAGAAATATTTCTATTCAATTCAGGTATCTGAAAAGTAAGTGCCTCCATGAAAAGGGGATGGGCGGCGGATCGTCCAGTAAGATCAAGTCCGATCTGAAAGAACGCTCGGCAGCTACCGCCGTAACCAAGTCAAAGGCAGGAACCTTCACCCCTTGTTTCCCGGCAGGAATGACGGCGATCGGTGCGGTGGTGGCCTTTGGCGGGATGGGCTTGGGTGATGGGATGGCTGCAGTTGGCGCGCTGCCATCATTGGGACAGGGACAGGTGGTCGCCGCGATGGGAGCGGCAGTCGCTGGAAAGGAGGCAAAGGACGTACCGTTCATCGGTTCACTGGCAACGTTGATGCTGGATGCACTTAATGGTGGGTATCCGTTGCCGATTAGTACGGAGAAGGAGGAAGAGGCTCCGGCTGATGATGGTGGTGGAAGCGATGCTGGTGGTGGAACTGGTGGGAAGGAAAAAGTAGCATATGGAGATCACTTTACTAAGAAGGACGGAAAAAAGGCTTTAAAACCCAATGTTGAGTATGATGATGGGAATGGTCATATATATACTACTGATGATAAGGGGCGTATTGAGAGTGTAAGAGGTAGCTTAGAATTAAAGAAGGGAGATAGGAATGAGTATGCCCAAAGAACGGTGGGAGGAGAAGACCGCCACGATGGAAAAGATGGTGGTGGAAAAGATGATGGAGGGCATTTGATTGGAACTCAATTTAATGGTTCGGGCGAAATTGATAATCTGGTTCCGCAGGATAGTAAAATAAATAGATCTGGCGGACAGTGGTTTAAAATGGAAACGGTTTGGAAGGATGCTCTTAAATCCGATCCTAAGAAAACAGTAGTAGTTGATATAAAACCAAAATATAAAGGGGATTCAACTCGCCCCATAGGTATTGAGGTGGTATATTGGATTAATGGTGAAAAGACAAAAGTACTTGTGCCAAACTAATGACGTGACAAATGGAAATATATGTCTCTATTTGCTGAACGGTTGATTATAAACTAAAAAAAATGTAATAGTAGGTAATGTGAAAAGAAAGGTATCATTGTTGATACTGAAACTCTGTAAGAGAAAGGATATTCGTAAATGGAAGGTCAATTAAACCAGCTATATAATAAAATAGCTAATCAAGTAATTTCAATGATTCCGACTGATTGGGAGAAAATTTATTTTTTAGGAGAGGTTGAAAAAGAACAAAGTAGTGTATCATCAATATTTTATTTTTTGGATAGTGCGACAAATCAAATGGTTAGATGTCACAGTATACCAGATATCTACAATGTTTCTGAGGAAATATTTGATGACATGGCTAGTGAACTAATATATATGGTCCTTGAATTAAATAATTGCTTCAAGGAAAACGAACAAGAGCTATGGGAACAAGTGGTTCTTATGGTGGAAAAAGATGGGACGTTTAGTGTCGATTTTAATTATGATGTTATGGACAAAGATGATGATGGAGGGCAATTGTACAGAGAGGTTATTTGGGCTTACAAGACTTGTGGATATGTGCCAGCGGAAGGAAGTTATCATAAAGAAGTACTTGATAAGTATTTAGGAAGCATTGAATAGTTTTTTTAAAAATTAAAGATATTCTACTTTACTATTCAGTTTTATGAATTAACCTGTGATTTGCGTCCGGCGAAACGGGTGGTGGAAACAGGCAAAGAAAGTATCCGGCTTGATCTGGAACAGGCACAGCGTATTGTAAGGAACCACCGCCGGAAGCAGCAGGCGCGACCGGCTACGGCTATAATTGTAAACCAGCGACCGGTAATCTATTCTACAATATGCCGGAATTAAAGACCAAGGTCAGTCTCCTATTGCCCGATCATGATGAATGAAATGCCTTTGCAAGCGATTCTATCAAAATGAATAAGGAAATGACCTTCTCCGGTGCCAAAGAGGGGAATCTTCCCGAGGTATAGTTAAAAGATAAGGAAGGAATCATTTTATTTACTTATGCCGACTTAAATATAAAGGCAAAAAAGGATATTATATTTAGAAGCGAAAGAAATAATCGGCATTGCCTAAAAGAGCATCAAGAATCAATCCTCCAAGGCGAGTCTGGAGATCAAGAAGTACTTCAATATCCACAGTATGGGGGAGTGATCAATGAAAAGGGGATGGGCGGCGGATCGTCCAGTAAGATCAAGTCCGATCGGAAAGAACGCTCGGCAGCTACCGCAGTAACCAAGGGGGAGGCAGGAACCTTCCCCTTGGTTTCCGGTAGGAATGACGGCGATGGG
>JAITWD010000197.1 GCA_031285465.1 Lachnospiraceae bacterium | reverse complement strand
GGTAGTACATATTACCGACGGACGGATTGAATCGGATACGAAAAAGTAGAATATTGGAAAGGTATGGCTATTAAAATGAAAAATGAAAAAGTAGTACAGTCACAACAACCAAAAGTACGTAAACCGATGGATAAAAAAAAGAAGAAGGTCATCACCTACAGTGTTCTGGGGGGGATCGCCCTGTTCTTACTGGCGGTATGGGGAGTCGGAACGCTGTTGATGGGAAGTATCAAACCGATGGTGACCACCGCTACGGTGACAATGGGTGATGTTGAGCAGGTGATCAATACCAGCGGTAGTGTTACTACTCTCAATTCCAAGGTATACTTTGCCGAGGTTGCACTTCCGGTCAGCACCATCCACGTTCAATCGGGTGATCTGGTAACTGCGGGCGATATTTTGCTAAGTTTTAATAACGAAGCGATGGAAGCGGAGCGGCAACTTGCCGAGCTTAATCTTCAGTCCATCAGTGGCAGCTATGATAATTCAGTTCAGTCCAACAGTGCCAGGGTGGGCGAGCTATATGAAGCCAATACTAACATAGCGGTTCTTGAGCAACAGATCGCCGATACCGAGGCATACATCAACGATCGTGAGAAGAAGATCAGCCAGAAGCAGGCCGATTTAGCCTATCATGGTACCCAGTTACAGATATCCTTACAGGATTATCCCAATCCGATGTCGGAGGAATACACCAATCTGCAGGAGCAGATCCAATATAATAACTATGAACAGCAATATAATAAAGAAATCAGGGCATGGCAGGATGAAATTGCGGTTGCCAATGAAACCCTCAGTGGTTATCGGGAATATCTTGCCGAAATGAAATCACAGCAAAGTTCCTCCGAGGCGAGCCGGATGAGCGCCGCCGCTGAGAGCGAACTGGAAGCCAACAATCAAAGTCAGGATATCAAAGCCAATCAGACGCTGGGCAATCTCGCTGAGGTGGAGCAGGGGATAACCGCCGAATTTACCGGAGTTATTACCAGTGTGGATGTTGTCGAAGGGGCGACTACGATGGTCGGCGGACAACTGTTTACTTTGGAGAGTACTGAGGAGGTTAAGGTGGGTATTTCGCTTAGCAAGTATGATCTGGAAAAGGTCGTTGTAGGACAAAATGCTAATGTTACGATTGGTGGAACGGTCTATGAAGGTCAGGTAAGTAAGATCAGCAGAATGGCGGTACCCAATGCTTCCGGCACACCGATGGTTGCGGCAGATATCACCATCCTTAATCCGGATGAGGCTATTTTCCTTGGAGTGGATGCCAAGGTGGATATTCACACAGCACAGGTCAGTGGAGTGGTGATAGTTCCGGTGGAAGCGGTTAATATTGATCAGGAAGGTGACTTCATTTATGTGGTAGAGAACAATATTTTGCAAAAGCGCCGGGTGGTCTGTGGGATTGCCTCAATGGAGTATGTTGAGATAATGGAAGGACTTAAGGAAGGGGATATGATCGTCCCCGATCTGGCGACCGCCACCATTACTGAAGGGATGGAGGTAATGCCCATTCCGGGTGAAATGATGATGACGGCCGGTCAGTCGGCAGACGGGGGGCAATAATGGGGCAAATATGGGAATATATTAGAATTGCCATGATGAATATTACCAGCAATAAGGGACGTTCCTTCTTGACCATGCTGGGCATCATTATTGGGATTTCATCGGTTATTATGATCATCTCGATCGGTAATGGGGTGCGTGGTGAGATTAACAGTGAGCTTAACAGTATCGGTGGCGGACAGATTTATGTATATGTTGAAAATGGTGACGCCGATAATTATATAACCTTTAAGGCGGACGATCTTGATTTTATCAAGGAGCGGGTAGACCATGTCAAGGGGGTGACCATTCAGTATGGTGCCAGTGGGCTTGCGTCGAGCTCTAAGGGGGAGATCAACGCCGATGTGACTAGCGGAACGGCCGATATGCAATATACCTTTAGCGATCCGTTGGTCAGAGGCCGATACTTTAGCGAAGATGATTATCTGAGTGGTAATCGTGTCTGCGTCATTTCTGAAAGCGGTGCCATGGCATTATTTGGTCATACCGATGTGGTGGGGCTTAGCTTTGATCTGAACCTGTATGGCGTGACCCAGGAAATGATGGTGGTTGGAGTACGGCAGGACAATTCATCCATGATGATCAACATGATGATGGGCGGTTACCGATATATGGCAGTGGAAATGCCGGCAACGGTGCTGTCGAGCAGTTATGGATACTGGATTGAGGAATTCAACAATATTTTGATCGTTGCCGACTCGCCCTCCGCATCGGCCGAGGTGGCACGGCGTACGGTTCAGGTTTTGGAAAGCAAATACGACGTCCGGGGGCAGAATATGATCATGGTAGAAAGCTTTGCCGATGCCAGTGCGCAGGCCGATTCCATTCTGGGGATGGTTACCTTGTTTATTTCCATGGTGGCGGCTATTTCATTACTGGTCGGTGGGATCGGGGTTATGAATATCATGCTGGTGTCGGTGACCGAGCGGACCAGGGAGATTGGGATACGTAAGGCGTTGGGGGCGCGGACCGGATCGATCCTAACCCAGTTTTTGGCCGAAGCGGGGATCATCACCCTGATCGGTGGGATCATCGGGATTATCCTGGGCTTTTTAGGGGCAGTGTTAGTATGCAGTCTGCTGGACTTTAATGCTCAGGTAGACGGACTGATCGTCTTACTGGCGACCGTTTTCTCTTCGGCAGTAGGTATCTTCTTTGGAATATATCCGGCACGAAAGGCGGCGCGGCTTAGTCCGATCGAGGCATTGCGCCATGAGTAGGTGGAAAAATCAAGGGAAACGCTGATTTGATCAGTGTTTCCTTAGACGTGGACTATCCTCATTGACTTTTAGGTATCACTAGAGTTAGTGAGGATTTTTCTTGCACTTTATCTATTTTTTAGTATAATGGAAAAGACGTGGATTAATGTCAGCAGAGGACAAAGGGAAGTGGATTTGACGGTAAAACCGATGGGAGTGAGTACGCGATGGAATTTGATGTTAAAATAACACCGGGAATATTATATGACTATATGTTGCATCATACCTATACAGGTGCCACGGGACTGGTGGGTAATTGTATGGGTGCATTGATGGTGGTATTGTTTTTTTATAATGGTAATGTGCTGGCCTTGATCGGCGGTTTGGTCGTGTTGGCCTATACGCCGTGGAGCCTTTTTTTGAAGTCGCGCCAGCAGATGCTAAGGACACCGGCCTTCAAAAATCCGATCCATTATGTGCTGGGAGATGAGGGGATTCAGATTTCGCAGGGTGAGGATCAAGTGGAAGTGGCATGGGATATGTTATATAAGGCGGTTGGAACCAGGAAAAGTATCGTCATATATACATCGAAGGTTAATGCCTGTATTTTTCCGCGAAAGGATCTGGGGGGACAGACAACCGAAGCAATCGCCATAATATCGGCCAATATGCCGCCGGCGAAGGTGAAAATCCGGTTTTAGTAGCGGAAGCAGTGGATCAGTTATAAGATTGAAATAAAAGTAAAGGAGCCTAAAATGAGCATTAGGGTGATTGAATCGGGTAGCGCCCAGGAAACATTTATGATAGGCTGTGAGATGGGTAAAACGGCCGTTCCCGGAGCGGTGTTTGCGCTGATCGGTGACCTTGGCTGTGGAAAGACGGTCTTTACCCAAGGTGTGGCGGCCGGCCTTGGTATAGAAGAAGCGGTGGTCAGTCCGACCTTTACTATTTTGCAGGAATATGAAGGTGGGCGAATGCCCTTTTATCATTATGATGTGTATCGGATCGGTGATGTCGAGGAAATGGACGAGATTGGGTATGATGATTATGTTTATGGAAAGGGTCTGTGTCTGATCGAATGGGCCGGGCTGATCGAATCGATCCTGCCGAAGCATTATATCCGTATTACGATCGAAAAGGATGTACAACGTGGTTTTGATTATCGCCGGATAAAGGTGGAGGATATATTGAATTGAAAATTGTTGCACTGGATAGTTCCGGCTTGGTGGCATCGGCTGCCATCGTGGAAGATGATGTTGTAATTGCTGAATATAGTACTCAATTTAAGAAGACCCATTCGCAAACCCTGTTGCCGATGTTGGCAGAAATCACTAAGATGACCGAAACCGATCTTAACAGTGTTGATGCCATTGCGATTTCAGCCGGTCCCGGCTCTTTTACTGGCTTGCGGATCGGTTCAGCGATGGCAAAGGGATTGGGGATGGCATTAGACAAACCGTTGGTGGAGATTCCGACGGTGGATGGTTTAGCCTTCAACTTATACGGGACCGATAAACTGGTCTGTCCGCTTATGGATGCTCGGCGTGATCAGGTTTACACCGGTATTTATGCCTTTGAAGGTGACCATGCGATGGGATTTAAAATACTGCTGGAACAGTGTGCGGTGGATATTGGCACGATCGCCGATCGGTTAAATGCGATGGGACGGCCGATTATTTTTCTGGGTGATGGTGTTCCGGTTTTTAGTGATCGCCTTAAGGAGCTGATGAAGGTGCCCTACAGTATCGCACCGGCACATATGAACCGGCAGCGCGCAGCAACGATTGCGGTGCTTGCCGGTCGGTATATGCAACAAGGCGAGGTGGTTACCGCCGCCGATCATGCTCCGATCTATTTGCGATTATCGCAGGCGGAACGGGAAAAGGCCGCTCAGTCACCTGTGATCATCCGTCGGATGGAGATTGATGATGTGGCGGCGGTCAGTGCATTAGAAGCAAAGGTTTTTACCATGCCCTGGTCGGCCGATGATTTTTTGGAAATGATTGCGGCCGATTATGCATACTATTATGTAGCGGAGTTAGCGGGACAGCCGATCGGTGCCTGTGGAGTGCGCTATATCGTGGGAGAGGGTCAGATCACCAATGTGCTGGTGGCTGGTGAGCACCGCCGCAAAGGTATTGCCCTTCGTTTGATGGAGCAAATGCTTGCTGAAGCCCAATCGGCAGGGATAACCGACTTTGTTTTGGAGGTTAGAGCCAGCAATCAGGCGGCTATCAAGCTATATGAGCGGTTGGGCTTTGAGGTGTCCGGTCGCCGTCCGGATTTTTATGAAAAGCCGGTGGAGGATGGTTTGATAATGATAAAAGCACATGGTTAAAATAGATATTTCTAAGGAAACACTGATTAAAGCAGTGTTTCCTTAGACGCTCCGCGGGATGCGCACGAATTTGCAAGGGAGATTGGCACTTCGCGCCGCAAATCCGGCGCGGGAAACGCTTTAATCAGCGTTTCCCTAAAAAAGAATAATATCGTTAAAATAACGTTTAAAAAGAAAAATAAGGAATACGCAACATTCTATGGAATTGGTTGGAACAATTACCACTGGATTTAGACCGATATTCATGTATAATAATAGGTGGATGTCGAAGTAACCGACTATTGGGGGAAATAGGGAGGAAAATAATGCGTATTTATGAGAATGATAAGACCGGGGCAGATAGTCAGCCGAAAGAAGAAATATTTACCATTATTTGCAACAAATGTAAAAAGGTTATCAAGGTGGAAAATAATATTGTTAAAGAAGGTCTTTTCAGTGCCGCATATAAATTTGGATATTTTAGCAATAAAGATGGTGAGACCCATTCCTTTGACCTGTGTGAAGAGTGTTATGATAAAATGATCGGTGATTTCAAGATTCCTCCAGAAATTACCGAAGCAAATGAATTAGTTTGAGATTAGTATTATTTTAGTTAGGTAGAGGATTTTATGTTAGACGTTTGTTTATTAGGAACTGGTGGGATGATGCCACTGCCCTATCGGTGGCTGACCGCCCTTATGGCACGATATAACGGCCAAAGTATTTTGATCGATTGTGGCGAGGGTACGCAGATCGCCATGAAGGAAAAGGGCTGGAGCCCGAAACCGATTGATATTATATGTTTCACTCATTATCATGCAGACCATATCAGCGGACTGCCCGGGATGCTTCTCACAATGGGAAATGCAGAGCGGACAGAGCCGCTGCTTGTTGTTGGTCCGAAAGGACTGACCAGAGTGGTTTCGGCATTGCGGATGATCGCTCCTGAGCTACCGTTTGAGATTATTTACCGTGAGCTGGTGGAAGAGGAAGAGACTATAGAAGGTAACGGATTTACAATTAAGGCTTTTCGCGTGCATCATAATGTAGTATGCTATGGTTATAGCATTATTGTTGAGCGGGCCGGTCGTTTTATGGCCGATCACGCATTGGAAAGGGGAATACCACAGAAATATTGGAATAAACTGCAAAAAGGTGAAACCATAACCCTTGAAGAGGTGAACGCCAATGGTGAGCCAATCACCTATACGCCCCAGATGGTGCTCGGTCCGGCACGAAAGGGCTTGAAGGTTACATACTGTACCGATACCAGGCCAACCGCCAGGATCGTCCAGAATGCAGCGGAGGCCGATCTGTTTGTGTGCGAGGGTATGTACGGCGAAGCGGACAAGCTGGTCAAGGCGAAGGAGCATAAACATATGACCTTTTATGAGGCGGCAGAGTTGGCAAGAGACGCGAGGGTAAAGGAAATGTGGCTTACTCATTATAGTCCGTCGCTTACCAGAGCGGAAGAATTCATGCCCGGAGTATGGAAGATATTTCCGCAAGCCAAGGCCGGTAAGGATGGGAAGACGGCTGAATTATTGTTTGATGAGTAGACAGCGATCAGGAATGATGATCAAGAACAACATATAAAGAATAGTATGTAAAAAATAGTATGTAAAGACCGGTGTAGCTATGAAGGTACTGAATAGTTACAAAACGATATTACTAAACATGCTTAAGGAGGAACTGCCCATGAAGAGTAGCGGTAAGGGTCTGATAAAGTTAATGGTTGTGGCTCTGTTTATTGCGGCGCTGGTGGTCGGCTACTTCTTTTATCTGAGTAATAAAGATAATGGCGCAGAGGGTGAGATTAATGGATCGATCACGGCGGTGCAGGAGGTTTTGACGACCGATCTTTCCATCAAGTATCCGCCCACCCCTAAAGAGGTGCTTAGATTCTATGCTCAGATCAATCAGGTTTTATATAATGAAAACTATACCGATGAAGAGCTGACCGCTATTTTAGTACAACAACAGAATCTTTTCGATGAGGATTTGAAGGCGGCCAATCCGCTGGTTCAATACGTGGACAGTATGAAGGCCGATATTCAATCTAAGAAAGCAATGGATATATCCCTGTCCAGTTATGCGCTTTCCGACAGTGTTGATGTGGATTATTATGTTCATGAGGGATATGAGTGTGCCCGTTTGCATTGCTTTTTTTACTTCCGAACGGGAACCTCCATGGCACCGGAGAGTAATCATCGCTTTGTCCTGCGTAAAGATGCCGATGGTCATTGGAAGATCATGGGCTGGGAATTAGTGGCAAATAATACGGGAGTAGAGTAAGTGGCAATGGGTGATGTATTGATTTTGGCAATTGAGAGTTCTTGTGATGAAACGGCGGCGGCGGTGGTAAAGAACGGCAGGGAGGTGCTGTCCAACGTTATTTACTCGCAGATCGCCCTGCATACCGAATATGGCGGGGTGGTGCCGGAACTGGCTTCCCGCAAGCATATCGAAAAGATCAACCAGGTGACAACCCAGGCACTGGCCGAAGCCGGCGCTTCACTTGGCGATATTGATGCTATTGCCGTAACCTATGGTCCCGGACTGGTCGGTGCGTTACTGGTGGGGGTTTCCTTTGCCAAGGCGCTGGGTTTTGCGGCGGGTATTCCGCTGATCGGTGTTCATCACATTGAAGGACATATTTGTGCCAACTATATTGAAAATAAAGAGCTGGTCCCGCCCTTTACCTGTTTGGTGGTATCGGGGGGGCATTCGCATCTGGTGGCGGTAAAAGATTATGGTGAATATGAGATTATTGGCCGGACCCGTGATGACGCGGCGGGAGAGGCCTTTGATAAGGTGGCAAGAGCCATTGGCTTAGGATATCCCGGCGGGACGAATATTGACCAGGTGTCAAAAGAGGGCAATCCGGAAGCGATTAAGTTTCCCCGTGCCCGGGTGGAGGACGCGGAATTTGATTTTAGTTTCAGCGGCTTGAAGTCGGCCGTGTTGAATTATCTGAATTCCTGTCAGATGAAAGGGGAAGCGGTCAATGTACCCGATGTGGCGGCCTCTTTCCAGAAGGCGGTCATTGACGTGTTGGTTGAACGCTCAATGGCGGCGGTACATCGTTTGGGCAGTCCGGCCTTTGCCATTGCCGGTGGGGTGGCGGCCAATCGATCG
>JAITWD010000091.1 GCA_031285465.1 Lachnospiraceae bacterium | reverse complement strand
CGGTAGCTTTAAGATATTGACCTATGATCATGGGGGCGTCAATCGCCTTAACATAGCATCCCTTGCCTGGGACCGTCTGGATGAATCCCTCCATTTCTAAATCGCCGTAAGCTCTGGTCGTAGTGATCACGCTGACCTTTAGGTCGCGTGCCAGCTGGCGGATCGACGGCAAGAGAGTATCGGTCGGTGTATCACCCGATAATATGGTCGCCTTAATCTGCTCTTTTATTTGCTCATAAATCGGTTCGCCCGACTGATAGGATAAAACGATACGCAACTGTGCACCTCCGCACGGATTATGTCATCCGTCATACTGTTTATATACGATATGTACAGTATAATAAATATTATGGCCTTTGTCAATCGAAAATTAAAATGATTTATCTGCTAAAGTTTTTTTGTCTTTTTTTCGATAAATAAATCAACAACACACTCATGCAAATATGTATTACGAGGAGGTAATAATATGCGGATTGACGACATTAACCAAAACAATTATGCTAATTTCTCAAATATGTTTGGTGTTAAGACAAGTTTTGACTCTACTCCCTTTCTCAGCGAAAATATTACCGGTACCGCCGATGAGCAATCCATTGAAGAAATTAATGCACGATTGGTCAGGATGGGATATGCCGAAGAAGGTATGATCCATCAATCGGGTGATAATAATTACAAGAAGGATGCTCCGGTCTCAAAAGAAATACGGGACACACTCATTGCCACCGTACAAAAACATTTTGTTACCAACGCCAACGGAACAAGCACGACCGCAAACGGTGATGAGTTCGGAGCGATCATGAAAGGGTATCGCAAAAACATAACCCCCGATGATCGGCGAGCGGTCACCTATACGATGAATCAGATCATCATCAAGGAAGGAAGGCGTCTGACCGATTTCATCAAAGCAAACGATCCAAACTGGGATTATGGCAAACCGATCCGATCGGACCTTTTAGAAAAAGCAATTTCGAGCAATAGCTTTGATATCCGATTGTGAACAAAAGTGCGCTTCGCGCACTCACGCGGGCAAATATCCTGGATAGCGCAGCTTTTGTTCCGCGCGTAGTTGCGCATTGGTTTTATATCACAGGAATATTTTCCTATGATATAATTAAAGCCGAACCTTGAATGATTTAAGGCTCGGCTTTTCCACAGTCACATATTAATTTTCCCACGGTGTGTCTGAAATTCTAAACTATTAATAAGTATAATCCACTCTCATCCGCGCACTGGTAGTGGTTACTAATCCCTGTGATTGAATCCACACCGTCCAATTGCCTGCCGGATGATCACCATCAAAATCGGGAAAGGTCACCTGTGTGGTTCGGATTCCCACCGACTGATAATAGGTTTCTCCTGCAGGATTGCGGACATACAGATAGAACGGCGAACTACCTGTACTAGTCGTCAGATTAACGGTAACTTCCGTTACACCAGGACTCTGACCAAGCACAGAACCGGACGGAATCGACCATTGACCGGACGGTGTTCCGGAAAGGGAATTCATCTTTCCGGTCATGCCGGTAAAATAATTACTGGCGCCCATGACCGGCAAAGCCAAACTGTAGCACAGCATTAAACAAAACACTAATGTGGCAATAATTCTTCTTTTTTGTCTCAACTCCATATATTTTCCTCCTCTTAACCTTCAAAGTGACCGCGGCTATATACAGACAATTAGAACACATTGAATGTATAACTCATATTATACTCTTGATTTTTTTAATTACAATATGATCTGCATAATTGGCTTATGGGAGGACATATATTTACGGAGTATTTTTCAAGGTTTTTCTCGGCAGGATGAAAATGGCAAAAGACAGTAACGCATAGGCAATGGCACATATGAATACTACTTTATTACCGATCAGTTCCGCCGGCCAATAATCCAAACGAATATAGTCATAAAAGCTATTGACTCCTCCCAATAAGAAGTCGGTCATGTATTGGATAGTTGCGCCACCAATACCAACCACTACCGAAATGAGGGTGGATTTCAACAGCGGGGTGATCGCACGGGTTCGGGCAACCAGAATGATACACCACACAAATATAAGTGAAACGGTTGCTAACGGGTAGGCAAAGCCAAACAACCAATTGCCGTTGGTAAACCAATTACAAACTGCCAGCAATACATATACCATCACCGATGCTGCCGCAGCCGGGATCAGCACCCTTGATCGGCGGATCAACACCGGCAGATTGGTTATACAAAAAGCCAGGGCAATGGCGGCAAGTACTAAATAGAACCAGGAAAGACGCCCCGTCGTCGCCCGGTTGGTAATGAAACATGCGATAAGTGCGATCACATATATCATTGACATGATGTAGGTATAAACATTATTCAATTTTGTAATGATGCCTATGGCGGAATGATTTTGATGATTTTGCATAACTTTCCTCGCTATTCATTGTTATTTTTTCGTCATCGCAATGCCAACCAACCTTTATTTAGATTTTAGGTTGTGTTGTTGCCGACCTCATCAATCTAGCCCTATTCACAGTAAAACACAAGCAACTTAAGATTGCATCTTCATGGTTGATGGTTGCTATACCCGACAGGGCAACCAATGGTGGCAACGCAACCAACTCTTGCACCCCCATTGCACTTGCCCCCATTATACATGAAACCATGATACAATGTGATAGTTCCATAGTCATCAGAGACCTCATATAGCTTCACTGTATACTGTTGTAATAACCTCCTGCCTCAATATCCCATCGACACTCTCATGGTCAAAAATAGCATTCATTTCTGCGATGTGATCATCATATCGCGGATCGGACGGGAGCGGATCATATGAGCGGGAGGTCTTATAGGCTAGCCACCGCTCCCTGGTATAATCTATTGGGTTGGGAAATTCCCTGACCGCCGGATTGACAAAAAACTGCTCGATCGCCTGACGATGATGATCACCATCATTTCTATCGAGGTTGCTATTATAGATTGCCATTACCAGACCTGCCGGTTTACCTATTCGTCGGCATTCCGCACGAAATGACTCTGGGTCAAACCAATGCAACGCCTGTGCACAGGTTATCACATCAACACATTTATCAGGCAGCAGTGTTGCTTCTGCCGTTCCGGCAATTACCTTCACCTTGGAATAGGCCGACATATCGGTCGTCAACCGTTCTCTCATATCAGGATTGGGCTCCACGGCATATACAAAACGGTGACGGTCGGCTAATAAAATGGTCAGCTTTCCTGTTCCGGCACCAACATCGGCAAAAACCGCATCATCGGGCAGGAGTGAAATTATATAATCAATTGCTTCGGTCGGGTAGCTCGGTCGGGCTTTTGCATAAACCTCGGCTTTGCCAGTAAAAATGTCAGTATTCATATTTATACCCATGCATATCGCATGGCTCCTTTGCTTTTATTTTCTTTCAACCTTTATCCTTTTCTTCTATTTTTGATCTTTAATTTTATATCCCGCTGTTCTCTTCGAAACGTCGCTCTGCCATCAACTCATCTCCGGTTTTGACCGCCCCGCTGCCAAAGCGGCGGTGCAGATCCAGTAATACTTCGTCCAATGCCTCTTTTCTCCCATCGGAGGGCTGACCGTTCACCAACATATCCTCCAATGTCATCTGCCGATAG
>JAITWD010000283.1 GCA_031285465.1 Lachnospiraceae bacterium | reverse complement strand
TCCGCGCTTTGCGCTCCCGTAATCCTAAGCCATTCGAAATCCGCCCTAATCGGGCTACTTTCTCATGTTTTGCGGGTCTCAAAGTCATGTTTTTTCATGCAAGCATGAAACACATGACCGCTTGACCCTGGTATCATAATATTTTATGAAAGGCGGTTTACAGCCGCCTTTTAATTTATATCATAGGAAAAAGCTCCTATGATATAAAATCAATGCGCAGCTACGCGCGCGGAACAAAAGGTGCGCTACCCAAAATATTTGCTCGTGAGAGTGCGCGAAGCACACTTTTGTTCTATCATAGGAAAAAGCTCCTATGATATAGGACCGATGCGTAGCTACGCGCGCGGAACAAAAGCTGTGCTACCCAAGATATTTGCTCGCGTGGGTGCGCAAAGCGCACTTTTGCTCTTTGAAGTGAAAAAACTATATGATATAATATTGTGATAAACCGTTATCATAGCGCTTTAGGCAATGACAGTGTTAGCCCGTAGGATGGTCATTTGATCAACTTTACGAAAAGACAGTAGCAAGATCACATGGCAAATGCAGAAGGGAGAAGGGAAAATGGCGATTACACCGGACAGTGGCAATATCCGCATAAAAAGGATTATTGCACTTCTCCTTATAATTGGACTGTTTGCGATTAATCTACAGACACAACAACTGATCGGTCACCCTTCTCATCATACCCATGATCATCATGGTATGAACGGAAGCTGTATGTCTTGTATTCAGGCGGATAACACCCTTAATCGGCTTAAACAGTTGAGCGAGGTCGTTATTAGCCTGCTAGGTGCGGGTATTTACCTGTTTTGTGTTATTGAACGGTTATGTATGACGGAAGCCCGCATCCTGACCGGCACACCGGTATTTTTGAAGGTTCGAATGAATAATTGAATAATATATGGAAACGCTGCTTAAATCAGTGTTTCCATAGTAATGACCGATTTCTTCACGGTTGACCAAGACCATTTGGTCGCCGTGCTTTATTATGCGTATAAATGCATGGATAGGAGAAACTTTGAAAATATTTATAAAGATAATGATAATAGTATTGATCATGACAGTTTTTAGCGGTTGTGGTCAGGTAGCAAAGCCAGATAATGATAAAATAAAGGTGGTTTGTACCATTTTCCCCCAATATGATTGGGTAGGTCAAATCATTGGCGATCAAACCGGATCAATTGAGGTGAAGCTTTTGCTGAGCAACCAAGCCGATCTTCATAACTATCAGCCTACCGTTGACGACATCATCACAATATCCGACTGCGACCTGTTTATCTATACCGGAGGGCAATCGGATCAGTGGGTGGAGGATGCATTGAGCGAAGCCACCAATTCGGAGATGGTGGTTATCAATCTGCTGGAAGAGTTGGGTAACGATGCTAAAATAGAAGAGTGGACCGAAGGGATGGAAGAAGAGGAGCATGACCACACTTCAGAATTGACAAGTGATCTGGTCATCGCAACCGGTGATCATGAAGAGGGCGAAACCGAAGAAGGCAATGAATATGATGAACATGTATGGCTTTCGCTCCGCAATGCGCAAAAACTGTGTACCGTGATAACCGAAGCCCTTACCGCTCTTGATCCGGACAATGCTACATTATATGAAAGCAACCGGATCAGCTATCAGGAAAAGCTGTCGGCATTAGATGATGAATATGAGCAGGCTGTGGCGGGTGCAGTCAATAAAACTTTGGTGTTTGGCGACCGTTTTCCGTTCCGCTATCTGCTGGATGACTATGATTTGGATTATTTTGCCGCCTTCTCCGGCTGTTCCGCCGAAACCGAAGCCAGCTTTGAAACCATCGCTTTTTTGGCTCAAAAGGCGGATGAGCTTGGGGTTGACACCCTGATGATCACCGAAAGCGGGGACCGGTCGATTGCCGAAACTATAAGTGCCAGTACGGTCGCCGGCGGTCACCGGATTGTGGAATTAGATGCGATCCAATCGGTAACGAGTGATGATATTGTCGCCGGGATCACCTATTTATCCATTATGCAGAGTAATCTGCAGGTGCTAAAGGACGTAATAAACTGATCGATCATAACCAATCATTCTCAAATGCTCGATCGAAGTCGGTTGATCATTTGAGAATGATATAAACTAAAGGAGGTTATTATGCCCCAATTATCCTGTCATGATCTGGTACTCGGGTATGAAGGAAAGACGGTGGTTTCCGGTCTCACCTTTTCCATAAATGAAGGTGATTATCTATGTATTGTTGGTGAAAATGGTTCCGGTAAAAGTACGTTGATCAAAGCCTTGTCCGGATTGAAAGCGCCGATGTCCGGTCGGATTGAAACCGACGGTTTGCGGAGGGTTGAGATTGGTTATCTACCGCAACAGACCGCCATACAAAGAGATTTTCCCGCCTCGGTCCGTGAGGTGGTTCGTTCGGGGTTCCTGAATCGAATCGGTTTACGTCCTTTCTACAATAGAGAAGAAAAGCGGATGGCGGAGGAAAATATGGACCGGCTGGGTATCGCTTCGTTAGCCGGGCGTTGTTATCGTGAGCTTTCTGGAGGTCAGCAGCAGAAGGTGCTACTGGCGCGGGCGTTGTGCGCCACCCGAAAATTACTGCTGCTTGATGAGCCGGTTGCCGGTCTTGATCCATTGGCTACGCAGGAGATGTATACATCAATCGCACAATTAAATGCTGGGGGAATCACGGTTATTATGGTTTCCCATGATGTGACTGCCGCCGTTAACTACGCATCCCATATGTTGCACATTGGTGAGCATAGTGTACAATTCTTTGGTCCAAAGGGGAAGTACCTGGAGAGCGAGGTAGGGCAGCACTATGCCAGAAGGAGGGGTCATGACGGCAGTAATTGATCAACTTATCAAATATTTTCAATATCCGTTTGTTCGTAATGCATTGGTGGTCGGTATTTTAATTGCCCTGTGTTCCTCTCTGCTGGGTGTATCATTGGTATTGAAACGTTTTTCATTTATCGGCGACGGCTTGTCCCACGTTGCCTTTGGTGCGATAGCAATAGCTACTACACTGGAGCTGGGCAAAGATATCCAACTGATATTGGTATTGCCGGTTACGGTCATCGCCGCTATCTTATTGCTTAGAAGTGGGCAAAATGCCAAGATAAAGGGCGATGCCGCCTTGGCAATGATCTCGGTCGGAGCGCTGGCGCTCGGTTACCTGATCATGAATCTTTTCCCCAAGTCATCCAATATTGCCGGTGACGTTTGTGCGACCTTGTTTGGCTCCACTTCGATCCTGACATTAAAGACAACCGAGGTTTGGTTGTGCATTATTCTGTCGGTGGTGGTAATAACGATTTTTTTGTTATTTTTTCATAAAATATTTGCGGTGACCTTTGACGAGGATTTTGCGGTGGCGACTGGTATTGCCGCTGCGCGATATAATTTGCTGCTTTCAGTGATCATTGCAGTAATTATTGTGTTGGCCATTAATCTGGTCGGCTCGCTTTTAATATCCGCCCTGGTAATATTTCCGGCACTTTCGGCGATGCGGTTATTTAAAAGCTTTAAAGCAGTGATGATTTGCGCGGTAATTTTTTCAATCGTCTGTACGGGGGCGGGGTTAATAGTGTCAATCCTGGCAGGTACGCCGGTTGGTTCCACCATCGTCACGATTGATATGGTTGGTTTTGCGCTTTTTAGTCTGATCAAAATGATGAGCGGACGGAGGTAAAGTGTGAAGAGGATTTCTAAGGCTCGAAAGTACCTCGCCTAAGAAATTCTAAAGCTTCCAAGTTGTTCCTTAAATCGGTTTGTGCCGCCTTTGGCGGCATGTTTGGAAGGTTGAAAGAAAATAAAAGTAAAGGAGCCATGTGATATGCATGGGTATAAGGTTGAAAATAACTAGTGAATAGTGCGATTGGCTTTTAGGTACAGCAAATAAGCCATCTCGCAATGACTGAAAATTGAATATAGGTATAAAAGTTAAGGCTAAGCA
>JAITWD010000260.1 GCA_031285465.1 Lachnospiraceae bacterium | reverse complement strand
ACGGCGGGGATTGTCAGTGAGATATACGATCTGTTGGTGGAATTTGAAAATTATATTGTCGGCGAACAGATCATTAGGATCGAGCATTGTCTGTTGGGGGTACCGGGCGCAAGCGTTGCCGATGTGAAGACCATCTACTCACACCCTCAGTCGCTGTTGCAGTCGGCCCGTTTCCTAAACGGGTATCCCCGCTGGCAGCAGATCGGTCTTAAGAATAATGCCTTTGCGGCGCGTAAGGTAATGGAAGACGGTGATATCACCCAGGCGGCGATCGCCGGTGAACATGCTGGACGGATCTATAATCTTGAGGTGTTGGCACGTGGGATCAATCAATCGGAATCCAATTCGACCCGCTTTATTATCGTGACCAACCAGAAGATTTTCCTGCCGGCGGCAAAGAAGGTGAGCATTTGTTTTGAGGTGCCGCATGAAAGCGGGTCGCTCTATCATTTACTGTCCCATTTTATTTTTAATAATTTGAATATGAACCGGATCGAGAGCCGTCCGATGGAAGGACGGGATTGGGAGTACCGGTTTTTTATCGACTTTGAAGGAAACCTGGGCGATAGTGCGGTGAAGAATGCGCTGCGCGGGTTGCGGGAAGAGGCGCGCAATCTGAAGATACTGGGTAATTATTAAATGAAACCAGGGTCAAGCGGTCATGTGTTTCATGCTTGCATGAAAAAACATGACTTTGTGACCCGTGGTATCATTAAATTATTAAATTAAGGAACGGTTAAAATGCAGATACAGGAATTGATCATTTATCGGAACGATAAAGTAACCGGTAAAGCTGGTAGCGAGAAGACCGGCCTTTTGCCGCAGATGCTATGGCTGGCAAATAATTATCAGGATGGTTCAAAGCGCGGGGAAGCGTTACCACGCTTGGCACGGTGTCTTAACCATCTCTTTTCATGGGCGGAGGAAACCGGATTTCAAGGTAATCTTTGGCATTGTTATCTGGCCGATTGGCTGGCTAATCATGAAAATTGCTTTAGCCTTGCCTGCGAAAACAACCGGATGCCCGACACCACGATCAGCACGGCGGTGCTTGATGATCTGGCGACCATCAGGGGATGGTTTACTCTTGACCTTGACGACATGGCAAGGGAACTGGATTCGGCGGTGCTGCCACTGATCCTTGATTATCAGGTGGCACAGTCAGCGGGAAAGATCTATGGCGAAACCATCCGTGATCGGATCGGCAGGTTGGCGGGTGAATTGGCAGGTGCAATTAATGAGCGGGAGATGCGGGATGCGCTGGCGACTTTCTATCAGCAGCTGGGGGTAGGCAAATTTGGTTTACATCAAACCTTCCGGGTGGAGTCGAGAGAGACGAGTGCGCGGATCGTACCGATTTACCGGCCGACGGTGGTCAGCTTAACCGATTTGGTGGGCTATGAGCTGCCCAAGAAAAAATTGACCGATAATACCGAGGCATTTCTACAGGGTAAGGGAGCCAATAACTGTCTGCTCTATGGCGATGCCGGAACCGGCAAGTCAAGCAGTATCAAGGGGCTGGCTAATGAATATTATGAAGCTGGATTGCGGATCATTGAAATATATAAACATCAATGTGGTCTTTTAAATGAGGTGGTGGATCAGATCAAGCACCGGAACTACAAATTTATCCTCTATATGGATGACCTTAGTTTTGAAGACTTTGAGGTGGAATATAAATATCTTAAGGCGGTGATCGAGGGCGGTCTGGAAAAGAAACCGGACAACCTGCTGATCTACGCCACCTCCAATCGCCGCCACCTGATCAGGGAGCGGTTCAGCGATAAAGCCGATGGGGGGGACGATCTCCATAAAAGTGATACCGTTCAGGAGAAGCTGTCGCTGTCGGCGCGATTTGGAGAAACCATCTATTTCGGAGCGCCCGGTCGTAAAGAATATCATCGGATCGTCAGTGAGCTGGCACAGCGGCAGGGATACATCCGACCGGAGGCCGGTCAAGGTGAAGCGTTGTCATTGTTGGCCGACCAAGAAAGGGCAGAAATGCCGGTCGTTCGATGGACCGAGGCAGAACTGCTGGCGGCTGCCGACCGGTGGGAGCTGGCGCACGGCGGACTGTCGGGACGCACTGCCCAACAATTTATCGATTACTTGGGTTGAATAGGTCCACTAAAGTGGGTAGATAGGAGAGAAGATGCCGGTCAAAACATTTGCGGCGATCGATGTGGGGTCATATGTGATCGCAATGAAGATCTTTGAAGTATCACAAAAGCATGGAATGCGGGAGATTGATCATATCCGGTATGGGATTGATATGGGAACCGAGACCTATGCCACCGGAAAATTAGGATATGAACGGGTCGAGGAGCTGTGCCGGATATTACGTGAATACCGTGAGATCATGAAAGGGTACAAGGTGGAGGAGTATCAGGCTTACGCCACCAGTGCCATCAGAGAATCGGATAACACGGTTATTTTGCTGGATCAGATCAAGATGCGCACCGGGATTGAGATTGAAGTACTCAGCAATTCGGCGCAGCGTTTCCTTCATTATAAAGCGGCGGCCTGGATGGAGGTTGGTTTTGAGGCTATTATCGATCAGGCTACCGCCATTGTGGATATCGGCGGGGGCAGTATCCAGGTTTCCCTGTTTGATCAGGATACCCTGGTGTCGACTCAGAATCTGCGGCTGGGGGTATTGCGCTTACAGGAACACCTGAATCATTTGGACGTATTACCCTCTCACTACGAGGAAATGATCTTTGAGATCGTCGATGCGCAGATGGCATCCTACAAAAAACTATTTTTACGCGACAAAGAAGTGGTCAATATTATTGTTGTGGATGATTATATTTCGGATATTGTCCGGAAACGTAAGGACAAAGGACTTGGTAAGGGGGGGATTGACAAGTCGGTGGTGGAGGATTTTCTCAAGGTATTTCGTACCAACCATTTCTCCGATCTTGCCCAGATGTTAGATATACCGACCGATAATATGAAGCCGCTGTTGATCTCGGGTGTGCTTTTGTGGAACATCATTCAAACGATGGGGGCGCAGGTCATCTGGACGCCGGGCGCTTCGCTGTGTGACGGGATCGCCTATGAGTATGCCGAAGGTAATCGGATTATTTCGCCACGCCATGATTTTGAACAGGATATCATCGCCTGTGCTCAGAATATCAGCAAGCGTTATCGAGGTAGCAAGCGGCGGGGAGAAAATCTGGAAATGCTGGCGACTACTATTTTTGACAGCATCAAAAAGGTTCACGGCTTAGGAAAGCGGGAACGGTTAATGCTACGATTGGCAGCGTTATTACATGATTGCGGTAAATATATCAGCATGATCAATTCCGGCGAGTGTGCCTACAGCATTATCATGGCGACCGAAATAATCGGCCTCTCCCACCGAGAGCGGGAGATGGTTGCCAATGTGGTCAAATATGCCTATCGGGAATTTGAATATTATGAGACACTGGGGTGCCATCAGGATATCGATCAACCGTCCTATCTGGTAATCGCCAAGCTGACGGCCATCCTGCGGGTGGCTGCTGGGCTGGACCGGAGTCATCGCCAAAAATGCCGGGAGCTAAAAGCGGTCCTAAAGGATGATCAGCTAATGCTGACGGTCGATACCACCGAGAGCATTACGCTCGAACAAGGGCTGTTTGATCTGCGCACCGGCTTTTTTGAAGAGGTTTTCAGTATCCGTCCGGTGCTTCGTCGTAAAAGAGCCTATTGAAGACGATGGGAGCAAATGAAAATAGTTTGAGCGATCATAGATTTTTCAATTTCTTATTTAGGCAGTTTCGCAGATAAATCTGCGAAATGCATGGGAGAATATTATGAGTGAAATAATTGATTTTTCCAGCCATGCTAATTTTGATAATCGTGAACTGAGCTGGTTATTATTTAATAAAAGGGTTTTAAGTGAAGCGAAGGATAAACAAAATCCTTTATTTGAGCGGTTAAAATTCCTAAGCATCACCGCCTCCAATCTGGATGAATTTTTCATGATCCGCGTTGCCGCCCTAAAGGACTTGGTGGGGATGGATTATGATAAGACCGATATTGCCGGCATGACCCCGCAAGAACAGCTTAAGGAGATTTATCGGGCAACCCATGACTTGGTTGGTCAACAGTATAGCACTTACAACCGCTCACTTTTGCCGCAACTACGCCTGAAGGGGTTGCGGGTGATCGAACGGCATGAAGACCTGACCGATGCAGAGGCGAAACATGTGGACAATTATTTTGAGGAAAATGTCTATCCGGTGCTGACGCCCATGGCGGTGGATTCGTCCCGTCCCTTTCCGCTGATCCGGAATAAATCGCTCAATATTGGCGCACTGGTGCGCAACAAAAAGGCGGAAGGGGAGTTGGAATTTGCCACTGTTCAAGTTCCGAGTGTATTGTCACGGATCGTGGTGCTCCCCTACGAAGCGGGCGGCAAGGCGGTAATTTTACTGGAGGAGATCATTGAGCGTAATATTGATAAATTGTTCCTCAATTACGATATCGTGTGCGCCCATCATTTTCGGATCATGCGTAACGCCGACCTTAATATAGAGGAGGACGAGACCGATGATCTGTTAAAAGAGATCGAAAAGCAGCTCAAAAAACGGCAGTGGGGTCAGGCCATCCGTCTGGAGGCGGAAGAATCGATGGATGGCAGGCTCTTGCAGATCATCCGCGAGGAATTGAGCATCCGTGAGGAGGATATATATGCAATCGACGGACCACTTGATCTGACCTTCTTAATGAAGATGTACGGGATGGAAGGGTTTGATCATCTAAAGGAAAATGGGTATGCCAAGCCGATGCCGGTGCCGGGGCTTTTAGGACCGGTGGATATTTTTGCCGAAATCAGAAAAAGAGACATTTTGCTCTTCCATCCGTTCCAGGAATTTAAACCGGTCCTGGAACTGATCGAACAGGCGGCGGACGATCCGGAGGTGCTGGCGATCAAGCAGACCCTCTACCGGGTAGGCGGCAATTCGCCTATCATCGCGGCGCTGGCACAGGCGGCCGAGAACGGCAAGCAGGTGACGGTGTTGGTGGAATTAAAAGCCCGGTTTGATGAGGAAAAGAACATCGTGTGGGCAAAGATGCTGGAGAAGGCAGGGTGTCATGTGATCTATGGTCTGGTCGGACTTAAGACCCATTGTAAGATCACCCTGATAGTGCGGCGTGAGGAGGAAGGCATCCGGCGCTATGTTCACTTAGGGACCGGTAACTATAATGATGTAACTGCCCGGCAGTATACCGACCTGGGACTGCTGACCTGTGGGGCGGCGATGGGCGAGGACGCAACGGCGGTCTTCAATATGCTGTCCGGCTATTCAGAGCCGTTACTGTGGAATAAATTAACCCTGGCACCGCTTTGGTTGAAGGAACGTTTCTTATATCTGATCGATCGGGAGCGACGTAATGCGCGCAATAACCGGCCGGCTCATTTGATCGCCAAGATCAATTCGTTGTGTGACAAGGAGATCATTGAAGCCTTGTATAAAGCGGCCACTGCCGGGGTGCAGGTCGATTTGATCGTGCGTGGTATCTGCTGTTTGAAGGTGGGACTTGCAGGAATGGAGGGGCGGATCACGGTGCGCTCCATAATCGGTAATTTTCTGGAACACAGCCGTCTTTTTTACTTTGAAAATGATGGCAGTCCGGAGTATTATTGTTCCAGTGCCGACTGGATGCCACGTAATCTGGAGCGCCGGGTGGAGATCCTGTACCCGGTCGAGCAGGCGGCTTTGCGGGAACAGATGACCTATATTTTTGATACTCTTCTCGCCGATAATGTTAAGGCACATTGTCTGACCCCCGAGGGTGCCTATGAAAAGATCGACAAACGAGGCAAGACCATCGTCAATTCCCAGCAGGAATTCTGCCGGTGGGCGGCACGGATATCGGAGCAAGGTGAAGAGATGGAGGGGACCAGGGTTTT
>JAITWD010000183.1 GCA_031285465.1 Lachnospiraceae bacterium | reverse complement strand
GAGGTGGAGGAATATGCCGCTGGTTTTACAGAGAATCCGTTGGCGGCATCAGCCAATGTTATTATTTATATTTCCGATGTGTCAATGCAGCCGGCACTGGTTACCTACCTGGAATCGTTGCCGGAGGTGCGGGATGTTAACCGGTCGGATGTTGTGGCGGAAATTTTAAGCGGTGTCAATACACTGATAGCATATGTGAGTCTTGGTATTATCGTAATTTTGCTGGTAGTATCAATATTCCTGATCAGTAATACGGTGGCGATTGGAATATCGGTACGCCGGGAAGAGATAAATATTATGAAATATATCGGTGCAACCGACTTTTTTGTTCGTTCTCCCTTTGTTATAGAAGGCATTTTAATTGGTGTTGTTGGGTCGTTGATACCGCTGGCAATGGTCTACTTTATTTATGAACAGCTATTGTCCTACGTTATGGAGACTTTCACCACGCTGTCGGAATTGCTGACCTTTCTGCCGGTTGATACGCTGTTTCAAACCCTGATCCCAGTATCAATGGGAATGGGGGCAGGTATCGGACTGCTAGGCAGCATTGTTACCGTAAAGAAGCACTTAAGGGTATGATTTAACCCAAAAATGAAATAGATAAAAACTGAAACAGATGGGGCGGTTTTGAAATAATACGTGGGTTGCCTACCATGGCCTGCGAAATGCCTGGGGTGTAAAATGAAGATGAAGAAGATAGTTATATTAATTCTAATACTTGCGATAGGAATTGCTGCGTTACCATCAAAGGTGACGGAGGTTTCGGCCTATACCCTTACTAATGACAGTATCAGAGCGCGGGAAGAGGAAATTGCCAATGCCAGGCAGGTGAAGGATGAATTGCAGGGGAATTTAACCGATGTTGAAGCGGTTAAGCAGGAACTGGAGCAATCCAAGGCCAATCTGGACCAGTATGTCAGAGAGCTGGATGGTAATTTGCTCGAATTGGAGACAAAGATTACCGAATTATTGCAAATGATCAGTGATAAAGAACAAGAGATCAAGGTAAAGGAAGAGGAACTGAACGAGGCACTGGCGGTTCAACAGTCGCAATATGAGGCGATGAAGCGACGGATCAAATTCATGTACGAGCGAGGAGATTCTTATTTATTAGAGGTAATCTTTGGTGCCGAGGATTTTAGTGACATAGTAAATAAGGCAGAATATATTGAGCAACTGACCGAATACGATCGCAATAAACTTAATGAATACATACTAAATGCGGAATATATTGCGCTTAGTAAGGAAGTACTGGAGGAAGAACGAGCGGTTATTGAACAGGCTCATGCGGTAGTGGAAGAAGAACAGGCTGCTACGGAAGAACTGAAAGAGGAAAAAGGTCGGCAGATCGATGCGGTCTCCAACGACATAAATAATAAAGAACAGGCGATTCGGGAATATGAAGCGCAAATTGCCATGGAAAATGATACCATTGCGGCATTAGAGCGGGCAAATGCTGAAGAACGTGCCAAATTAGCAGCGGAGCAGAACCGTAAATATGACGGCGGTCAGTTTGCCCTTCCGGTGGCAAGTTATACCAGAATATCCGATTACTTTGGGCCACGGCCGGTACATCCGGTGTTGGGCATTCCCACCATGCATAACGGACTTGATCTGGCGGCTCCCGCTGGAACCGATATTTATGCTGCCTACCAGGGGGAAGTTATCGCTGCGGATTATAACGGTTCAATGGGGAATTACATCATGATCGATCATGGGGACGGCCTCATCACCATCTATATGCATGCTTCGCAGCTATTTGTTTCAAAGGGGACCGAAGTTTCACGGGGGCAGCGGATTGCGTCGGTTGGTTCGACTGGGGTTTCAACAGGAAATCACCTGCATTTTGGGGTGCGGATCAATGGTGCTTATGTTGACCCGCTGGGGTATATATGATAGCTTAGAGGAGTAAAAATGTTGCTGACTTTTGTGAACATATAACGATTTGAAGTGGAGACTATGTTTTGGAAGAGAATAATAATGGATTAGGTAAAAAAAGTTATTTTTACGGGATGGCATCAGGACTGCTATTATGTGCGGTTTTAATCGGATTGTTTATCGCCTTCCGCTTTCTCTATTTGCAGGGCAATGTTTTATCGGGCGATATTTTATCGGTTATTTTCGAGAGTGACAGCGGTGCTGTGACCGATGACGTGACAACGGTGGTGGATGATCATACCGTGCAGAAGATGGAAGCGATCATTGAACTTATTAACGAGAACTATTATCAAGCCGATATTACAACGGCGCAGTTAGAAGAGGGTATCTATCGGGGAATAGTTGATGCTTTGGACGACCCTTACGCAGAATATTATTCGGCAGAGGAATTAGCTGATGCCAGTGCCAATATGGAGGGGGTAACCTATGGAATAGGAGCCTATATCAGCTATGATGATGAAATGGAGCTGGCTTATATCAGTGGCATTATCGAAGGCGGATCGGCAGAAGAATCGGAACTGCGGGTAGGTGATTTTATTGTTATGGTGGATGATATTGATGTTCAGAGTTATAACTCGACCGAAGTGGTTATGTTGGTCAGAGGGCAAGAGAATACCTCGGTCCATCTGAGTATTTATCGGGAAGGTGAGCCGGAATTTCTGGAATTCGACCTTATCCGCAAAAAGGCTTTGGAGAATCCAACCGTTTCATACGGAACCATTGAGGAAAATATTGGTTATATTGGGATCACCGAATTTGATGAAGTGACCCTTGATCAATATGCCGAAGCGATGGCGGTGCTAAAAGAGGAGGATATTAAAGGTTTGATCTTAGATCTGCGTAATAACCCTGGTGGAAATGTATCCACCGTGACGGAGATTGCCCGGCGGATCCTGCCCGAGGGATTGATCGTTTACACCGAGGATCGAAACGGATATAGGGAGGAGTACACCTGTGACGGAGAGCATGAACTTATGCTACCATTAGTAGTGCTGGTCAACGAATATTCCGCCAGTGCTTCGGAAATACTCGCTGGATCGATACAGGATTATGACAAGGGCACGGTTGTGGGGACGACCACCTATGGAAAGGGTGTGGTGCAGCGGATTATTGCGCTTTCCGATAGAACGGCGGTCAAATTGACCGTTAGCTCATACTATACACCTTTGGGGCGTAGTCTGAGCGGGGTAGGGATAACACCGGATGTGGAAGTGGATATTGACTGGGAGGCCTATTACGCAGATGGAACCGATGCCCAGTTAGACAAGGCGATTGAACTTATAAAGGAAGAAATAGAGTAAATACACAGACTTAAGGAACAGATAAAATCATACTTTTATACGAGGAGATAAAAATGAACGAAAAAAATGGTTATTTGATAAGCCGGATCAGAAAAAGAGCGATTATTGGTTTGGTGATCGCTCTATGGGTGGTTGCATTTATAGTAGTAGCTATAATTATGGTGGGGCGGGCACTATCCACAGAGGCGACTGGGACGGCTGAGGATATAAGCAATGAAACAAAAAAAGTAGTTACGTCAATAAGTGAGTTGGACCTTGCCAGTCAGACACCGGGCTTCTTTGAAGTGACGATCAGTGAGTTGGTTTATGTGGGTGAACAATATAATGGTGATCATCTGTTTACCGCGAAGCTACCGCAGACCGGTGAAGGAGTAGTGGCTTTAATTGCGGTAAACAGCATTGCCGATGTCTCTGATCCGCCGGCTGAATACCGGATTACACAGGCGATGTGGGGGGTTAATTTCTCGGCGACTGATGAGGTGCGTGAAATATTATTTGATGGATCATATGAGGAATTTGAAAATAACTATAGCAGTAATATTATTAGTGAGGTGGCCGATGAGTATCTGGAGTCCATTGATGTGACAACACAGCCGTCAGGCGGTGTGGCAACCGACTATATTATTGGTTTGGTGATTTTAATAATACCGTTGGGTTTTATCTTGAAAGACATTATCTACCTGGTCAATCCAAAATCACACCGTGCCTATAAACGTTTACTGGCCGGCAGTGTTGACATCGATCGTGAGTTGGCTGCTATGGATGCCGAGATAAATGGAAACCAAAAAAAGACGGTCGGCAAGACCGTATTTACCCCATCATGGGTGATCGACGAGCATTCGATGAGCTTGCGGGTATGGCGGATGAACTCCATCATCTGGTACTATCGGGTTAATATCAGAAACAGGCGACATGGGATTACCGTTAAGACCTATGCTGTTTCTATTTATGATAAGTCGGGAAAAGATTATGAGATTAATACCATCAGTGAAAAGCGGGTGGATGACATGATGGGTATCTTGTCGGAATATAATCCCGCTGCCTTTTCGGGATACTCACAAGAACGTCTACAAATGCTCGCCAGAGATCTCAATAAAATGGTAGCCGAAGTTGATCAGAGAAGGAATACATAAAGAGTAGGTTTGTTGTGTTGATTTATCTATTGCATTTATAATAATTATATGATATTCTTTAGGAGTTGTCGAAAAAGATTAGTTTATTATATTAATTAAATATTTTCTACGGCTCCTTGGTCAAGCGGTTAAGACATCGCCCTTTCACGGCGGTAACACGGGTTCGATTCCCGTAGGAGTCATTATTTAGGTCTTTGGAAGTTGATTTCCAGAGACTTTTTTGTTAAAGTTACTATTATAGTTTGAATTAAAGTATTGAGGGCAGGAATGATATGATAGACGATCAAGCTAAAAAAATAGATGAATTGAGATCAATTGTCAATGGAAGCAACCGGCTGGTCTTTTTTGGTGGCGCCGGAGTATCAACCGAAAGTGGAATTCCTGATTTTCGCAGTGTTGACGGGTTGTATAGCCAAAAATATGACTATCCCCCGGAAACGATTATCAGTCACACCTTCTACCGTCGATATCCGGAAGAGTTTTATCGCTTTTATAAAGAAAAGATGCTCTTACTGACCGCCCGGCCTAACCCAGCTCATCGTGCGTTAGCCGAGTGGGAAGAGGCCGGACGATTACAAGCGGTCATTACCCAGAATATTGACGGGCTTCATCAGGCAGCCGGCAGCAAACGGGTACTGGAACTGCACGGGTCGGTTCATCGCAATTATTGTGAGCATTGTGGCGCCTCTTATGACGCGCAGTTTATCCAGAAAGCGGAAGGGGTGCCAACCTGTAGCTGCGGTGGTTCGATCAAGCCGGATGTGGTACTATACGAGGAGGGACTAAATCAGGATACTCTTAATGAGGCGGTAGCATTGATTTCTACTGCCGATGTTTTGTTAGTGGGGGGGACCTCGCTTGCAGTATATCCTGCCGCTGGTTTAATAGATTATTACCGGGGAGATAAGCTGATCATGATCAACCGTAGTGTTACGCCACGTGATCAGGCGGCGGACCTGCTCATACAGGGTAGCATCGGTGAGATATTCGCCCAGCTATAGCAATAACATAACTTGAAATTTTCTATTCAACTGAGGAGTAATAGTTTGAAAAATCATAGA
>JAITWD010000179.1 GCA_031285465.1 Lachnospiraceae bacterium | reverse complement strand
ATGTTTGATGTGGCCAACGATTTCTTGTAGATATTGCTCGTTTTTTTCCTTTTGAAAATCAAATAGTCTTGATAAAGTAGCGTCATTATTCATTTATGCTGTACTCCTTATGCGCTTTTACTACAACGCGCGGATGTTTTGATGATTGTCTGGGCGGTTACAATTGTGCGATCGTGCGCTTAGGACCTGCCTTCACTTAGTTCATTGTAAAACAAAAACCGTTGTTTTTCTACCATTTTTTGCCTTTTTATTCCAGTTTTTGTATTTTGTCTATAAAATTTGCCCGTAAATTTGCCCATAAAAATAATTGGCGGGAGCGGTTGCTCCTTGAACGACATAGTCACGATCATGTCGTACAGGGGCAAACCGCTCCCGCCAATCAAATTGATCATTATAGGGAAACCCTGATTAAATCAAGGTTTCTTTAGGCAACGACCGGCTTTATGTCGTTACCTAGCCCCTAGTAGTACGTTCTGTAATTCCTTGTGCAAAAAACGGTTCTTAACCGTGATGGCGAGGTCATTAAAATCACTTCCTACACCTCACCGCGAATCCCCCATAAAAAACAACGCGATCGTCCCCGGCCCCGCATGTGCGCCGATGGTCGCCCCGATCGGATTGATCAGTGCCTTGCCGATCCCGAACCGCCGCTTGATCTCTTCCGCCACCAGCTCCGCATCCTCCTGCGCATCGCCATGGCTGATAAAGACAATATCATTGCTGCCCCGGTAGCTGCCCATTTTATTGCCCATATAATCGACCAGCGCCATCAACGATTTCTTCCGACCCCGCACCTTGCTGATCGGCACCAAATGCCCCTCTTTATCCACATGCAGGACCGGCTTGATCCCCGCGATCGTTCCGATGATCGCCGTCGCCTTGCTGACCCGTCCACCGCGATACAGATGATTCAGATCATCGACGGTAAAGACATGGACCAGCTTCTGGATGTGATCGCGTAGCCATGCCACCGTCTCATCAAGACTCCGGCCGGCCTTCTTAAGCTCTACCGCCTTATGTACTAACAGCCCCTCTCCCATCGACGCGCACAGCGAATCGATCACCTCGATCCGGATGCCCGGCTGTTCCTCCATCATTTCCCGCGCCACCATCATCGCATTCTGGCAACTGCCGCTTAGCCCCGACGAAAAGGAAATGTACAAAATCTGCTTGCTTTCGGTCAAAAACTCGGCAAAATCCTCCCGGAACTGGTCCGGATTGACCTGCGAGGTGGTCGGCATCTTCCCCGACCGCATCTGCGCATAAAACTCCTTTGCGTCCTGTTGACGCTTCTTGCCGTACTCCACGCCATCCATAATATTATTATAATGCAACAGCCCCAAACCATTTTCCCTGATATAATCCATCGGCAGATCGGCCGTTGTGTTGGTTACGATCTTAAAATCTGCAACAACATTTCTCTCGTTATCCGCTCCGTCACTGGTTACATTGTTATCGCTTACACTATCATTGCCCATTGGTCTATTCCTCCTTCACTAAAACATTTGCCATCTTCAACATTTCACTTGCTATCAAATCAATTTTTCTTTCCATTTTACCACTCTCTTTACAAAACTTCAACAAAAAAATGCCCTCAAGCCCTTCTGTCCATCCATAGGAAAATAATCACTTTACACATATGCACACTCTTTATATGTATGTTGCACATAAAAAAGGTTGCTATTTTCCCAGATGGCAAAACAGCAACCTTTAAGCAAGTGATTTAACCTGGTCTAATCCATCGACCCCGGCAGTCGTCGGCGGAACAGCCGGTAACTAAGCTTCTTCCCATTAAAAGGAATTAAAGGATAGAGATAACTGGTTCCTGCCACAGTCTTATTACACGCAATCGTGATCACCAGGATCAGCACCGCCGCAATAAATCCATAGAGCCCGAATATCGCCGTCAAGATCAAATTGATAATTCGCATAAACTTAAGCGCATAGCCCAGTTCGTAACTCGCCTGGGTGAAGCTTGCCAGCGCCACAAAGGCCATATAGAGCATCACCTCCGAATTAAACCACCCGCTCTTAACCGAGAACTCGCCCATTACCAGTGCCGCCATAATACTGAGCGGCGTACTCAGCATTGACGGCGTATTTACCGCCGCCAGCCGCAATCCGTCGATCGCCAGCTCCAGGATCAGAAACTGCCAGATCAGCGGCAGATTACTGTCCTCCTTGAGCATGATAAATTGAAATTCCTGTGGTATCCAATCGAGGTTCATGGTCAACATTAAATATAGGGGGGTGATAAAATAGGTCGCCAAGGCGATCAGAAAGCGTGAAAAGCGCAAATAGGTTCCGGTGATGGGCGGAAAATAATAATCATCCGCCTCCTCCAGCATGTCAAAGATGGAGGCAGGCGTGATCATCGCCGAGGGTGAATTGTCCACCAGGATTACAATATCCCCCTCCAATATCTGCGCCGCCGCCTTATCCGGCCGCTCGCTAAACTGGAATTTGGGGAAGGGATTATACCACTTCTTTTTAAAAAGGCATTCCGCCAGACTCTCCTGGTTCATGGTCAGCGCATCGACACTGATCGAATTGATCCGCCGTCTGATCAACTCCAGAAACTTCTGATCCACCCGTTCGCCCATATAGCAAAGCACAATATCGGTTTTGGAGCTTTCTCCCGCCTGCATCGCCTCCATCTTAAGATCGGTACTCCGGATCCGTCGCCGGATCAGCGCCGTGTTAAAGATGATGGTCTCCACAAAGCCATCCTTTGAACCACGCAGCGCCTTGTCCTTAGCCGGTTCACTGACCGACCGTGCCGGATAGGTCCGCGCATCGATCAACAGACACTGATCATAACCGTCCACAAACAGCGCCAGCACCCCCGACAAGACAAAGGTAATGATCTGCCCCCATTCCTTTTTCAGATCCACCTCAACATAAGAGATACATTTTTTTGACATCTCATGCGCCGACTCCGGCATCTGCTCCGGCGTCAGCTTCATCAGATCGGACAGCAGCTCATTCATGATCTCATCCTTACAGAATCCATCAATAAAATAAATGCACGCCTCCCGGTCGCCAAAATGCACCACCCGGTAGATAATATCAAAACTCTTCCCGATGCCCAACCGTTCATTCATATGCTGCATCGTCTCCGCCAGTGAGGTGGTCATTGTCGGATTGCCCTTGTTGCTCATATCATTGATCGTATTCTTGTCATTGCCCGTGCCGTTATCTCTGCCAGTATCCATAATCAAAAGCTCCTTTTCCTATCGTCGCTTGCTTTGGAAATATTTTAACCAACAACTAGTAATTTATTCAGTTCTATATCATAGAGCATTTTTCTATGATATAAAAAAGATTGCCCGAACCGGGCAATCCTTAGCAATCTAATCTTATATACGTCCTACATCATCTTATTATCTGCAGCCTTGTCTTATATTCACTCACTCTTTTTCTTCCATCTGCAACCTTATATTATCTGCATCCTTACATATCGAAATAAAGCAAACGATCGCCACGACCACAAAACCGATGCCACCAACCGCCCCGACCAGATTGGGACCTATAAATAAATTGGGGTCTTCACTCATAAATAAATTCGCCGGCGCCCATAAATCAATCCCATTCACTGCTGCATGAAAGATGACCACCACCCAGACCGTTTTGGTCTTGAAAAACAAAAAGGCCGTTATTATCCCTAACACCATACAAAAAGCCGTCATAAACACTATTCCCAGTAAAATATTCGTGGTCCCATAATTAAAGCCGGTGGCGATGATCGGCGCATGCCATAACCCCCAGATCAAACCACTCAGCAGAACCGCTTTAGGCACCGACAGCTTTTCACATAACTTCGGTAACAGATAACCGCGCCAGGCAAATTCCTCACCAAAGCAGCTGATCAACCCCATGATCGGATTGATAATTATCGCCAGCGGGATGGTGGTCGCGATCAATTGATAATAGCCCGGCATGGTTGTGACCCCTGCCTGAACAGCAAATTTTGAATTGATCATATCTAATCGGTCGGGATTCAGTACAAAAAACAAAATCGCACCGGCATAGGCGACAAAAGGGGTTAACAGGTATGCTGCCAGATACCATCGGACACTACCTTTGAACCGCGGTTTCAGAAATAAAGCGCTCTTTTCCTTCGTGATCACCCTTGTCAGGATAACGCTAAACATCGGGGTCAGCATCAAAATGGTCAAAAAGATATCGCTCCGATACTGGTAATAAAACAAACTAAAAATTACCAGGCAGACTATTGTTGATCCACCAAAAATCATAATCCTTTTAGTAAACTTGTCCCTCATTTCGTCCCGGTACTCCCATGTCCTCCGCGATCCTCGTTACCAAGCGCCGCCACCGGTTCAAACTCGATCCGTGGCTGGTTTTCCATGATCCGAAACTGACAGATCCGGTCATTCACCGCAATATGCCCATCCCGCAATGCATATGCCGGCCAGAACCACTGATCATTATCCCCACAATAGGACCGGTCGATCACGCCCATATGATTGGTCTGGATCAATCCAAAATTCTTAAAAGTAGAGCTCCGTGGCACAACATGCGCCTCATAGCCCTCGGGCAGTTCCATCCCCACCCCCAACGGGATCAGACAAAAATCCCCGGCGACAAAATCCACTGCCACCGCCGACCGCAGGTCGATCCAATCGGACTTTCCGTCAATATACTGTAACCGGTCAATCTCATCACTAAAATACTTAATCTTCACCTTCATCCTCATATACCCTCGTTCACACTATTCTTTAACTGCATATCACCAACCATCCTTTAATCGACCGC
>JAITWD010000174.1 GCA_031285465.1 Lachnospiraceae bacterium | reverse complement strand
TAAACCGAGTTAAACCCAATTTAATTTAAAATCAACAGAATTATCACCAACTAAATATAAAATCATAGAATCTAAATATTAACCAAGCTATAATCTGTGACGCAACGACGCAACGACGCAACGACGCAATTTGAAAACAACTCAACGCAATTACAATAAATAACCCATCCCCGAGGTACCAAAAACATGGAACAATTTGAAACCCGCATGCAGCTCCCCATCGAGCACATGCAAAACATCTTCGGTCGCCACGACAACTACATCCGTAAAATAGAAAACGATCTGAAAGTCACCATCGTCGATCGCGATGGCGGCATCAAAATAACCGGTGACCGCACCATGGTTGAAAAAGCCGAAAAGATCATGGCCCAATTGACCGAAATATCCCGGAAAGAAAATACCATTGCCGAGCAAAATGTTGACTATTCCATCACCATGAGCAAAGAGACCAAAGGCATCGAGCAAATAAAAAACCTTGTCGATGAAGACTGTATTTGCCATACCATGAGCGGAAAACCGATCAAACCAAAGACCCTTGGCCAGAAAAAATACGTCGATGCCATCCGCGATAAAATGATCGTTTTTGGGACAGGCCCCGCCGGCACCGGCAAAACCTATCTCGCCATGGCCATGGCCATTACCGCCTTTAAAAGGGAAGAGGTCAGCCGCATCATCCTCACCCGCCCCGCCATCGAAGCCGGCGAAAAACTAGGCTTCCTGCCGGGCGACCTTCAAAGTAAAGTAGACCCCTACCTGCGACCGCTCTACGATGCCCTCCATCAGATCATGGGCGCCGACAGCTTTCTTAAAAATATGGAAAAGGGCCTTATCGAAGTGGCGCCGCTTGCCTACATGCGGGGACGCACCTTAGAGAATGCCTACATCATCCTTGATGAAGCACAAAATACTACCCCGGCACAGATGAAGATGTTCCTGACCAGGATCGGCTTTGGTTCTAAGGTCATCATCACCGGTGATCAGACCCAGAAAGACCTCGCGCCGGGAGTCAAGTCAGGCCTGGATGTGGCGCTGCGCGTTTTGTCCCGGATCGACGACATTGCCTTTTGTGCCATGACCAGCAAAGACGTGGTCCGTCATCCGTTGGTGCAGAAAATAGTACAGGCATATGATGAATATGAAACCTCTGTCCTCGCGGCAGCGGATCAAAGTAAAAAACGCAAGCGCAAAGGTTTTTAACATGAAAAAAATCAAACCAACCCTTATATCATTATTTCTCTTCATAATTACCGGTGGTGTGACCGGCGGAGTCGCCTATCTTTACGACAAGACACCGGCTGACATCATTCGGATCACCATTATGGCGCTCGTCGGCGCAGGTGCTGTCCTCTTCCTCAGTGCTGAGGGCAGGGAAAAAAACAGCCTTTTTCACGATAATGCACAGCACTTCGGCCGTTTTGCCGTCTTTTATTCGATCGGTCTGATCGGCGCCGTCCTCTGTCCGTTGTTGCCGGTGGCCGGTTGGCCCTACCCGGTTATTTTTATTATGATGGCACTGCTCAGCAATCAGATAACCGGTTTGGTGGCAGGCAGCACCTTTTTGCTTATTTCGGTAATGCTGGAACAGACGGGCAGCGGCCTTTTGGCGCATGAATTTTTTATGTACTGGGTCAGCGGGCTGGTAGGCGTGATCATCTTTGCCTATCTTGATGAGAACTTTAAGGTGGGCTTGCCGATCCTGATAACCCTGATGATATTTACCGTCTGCCTCGTTGCCAATGATGTGATGGCGGGGACGGGTGGGTTTACCTTTGAACGCGGGTTTATCATTCTGGCAAACATCCTGATGTGCATCCTGATCCTGTTGGTATTTTTACGCTACTACATCACCGCAGTTCTCTATAAATATCGTGATAAATATATGGAGATCAATGATCCGGAGTGCCCCATCCTGGTCGAACTAAAGCAAAAGTCGAAGGCGGAATATTATCAGGCGGTCCATACCGCTTACTTAAGCGATAAGATTGCCCGTCGCTTAGGCCTTGATGATGCTGTCGCTAAAACCTGTGGTTATTATCATAAGATAGGAACCCTGCAAGGTGGTAATTCCTGGGAGGCCATTCTGGACATTTGTAAACAATACTCCTTTCCGCCGCCGGCAATCGCGCTCCTTAAGGAGTACACCGACAAAGAGAGTTTTTTAGTCTCCAAGGAAGCGGTGGTAGTCCTGTTTGCCGATACGCTGGTTTCGTCCATTTTGTACCTCTTTTCCAAAGACCCTAAGGTTTCGCCCGACTACAATAGCATTATCGAAGCAATCTATCTAAAAAAGGTGGATGGTGGCATTTTGGATAAAAGTGCGATCACCCTGGGTGAGCTTAAAGAAATGAAAAAGCTACTGATGGAGGAGAAATTATACTATGACTTTTTACGTTGAAGAAGAGATACCGTTATTTACACAGGCACCGTTATTATCCGATACCCCGCCAGTTTCCGGGCAGCAATTATCCGCAGAAAAGAGCGACCGGTCTAAGACCACCTTACCAGAGTTTTCGGTTCAGGCGCTTGGCGAGCAGATTATAGCGGCCGTCATGGATATAACCGGTTGCCCTCACGAAGCGCAGGTTGAACTGCTATTGACCGATAACGAAGGGATCAGGGCGTTCAATAATGAATTTCGTTCCATCGACAGTGCGACCGATGTCCTGTCCTTTCCCGGTCTGGAGTTTGATCGTCCGGCCGATTTTGGCCGTGCCGACCGCCATGCCTTTGACCCGGAAAGTGGTGAACTGATGCTGGGTGATATTGTTATCTCGGTCGAGGCGGTCCATGCCCAGGCGGCCGAATATGGTCACAGTCTTAAACGGGAATTTGGCTTTTTACTGGTCCACGGTCTCTTGCACCTGTGTGGCTATGATCATATCTTGCCGGAGGATGCTGCCCTAATGGAGGCACTGCAAGAAGAAATACTAGGTAAGCTTGCGATTTCCCGCGCCTAATGATTTTTATGGAGGCACTAATGAAAAGAAAAACCAGAAGCCGAGAAAAGTCGGATATTATTATAAATGCCGGATTGATAACCTTTATGATCGGATTATTATTTCGGATACCGCTCCATTCGATCATTGGAAAGAATGGGATCGGATATTTTGCATCGGTCAATGAAATCTTCCTGTTAACCTTGATATTTGTAAGCGGTGGACTCGCTGAGCAGCTACAAAGCACCATGCGCTATAAAATAAAGCGTGAACAGTTCAAAGGGGCGCAACGATCCTTTCGTTGTGCGCTGATCCTGGCGATCGGACTGGGCATTGTTGCCGGGCTTTTCCTATTGGTTGGCAGTAGTTTTATTG
>JAITWD010000156.1 GCA_031285465.1 Lachnospiraceae bacterium | reverse complement strand
CGACTGCGGCATAGGCCGTCTACACAGTGCCGCTCCTCAAATCTTCATTGGCCTAAAACACACCGTTGGCCTGTTCGCCGGGAATCCCCATAAACTTAGGCAGTCCCGCGCCCGACCCGATAAAGACGGCGGAGAAGCCCTCTTCACCCAACAGCTCATCAATGGTGACCGATTTACCGACCACCACATCGGTTTCGATCGTGACGCCCAGGGAACGGACATTTTCAATCTCTTTCGCCACCACCGCCGGCTTCGGCAGACGGAATTCGGGAATCCCATATACCAATACACCGCCCGGTTCATGCAGGGCTTCAAAGATGGTCACTTCATAACCCATTTTCGCCAGATCACCGGCACAGGTAAGTCCCGCCGGACCCGAACCGATCACCGCAACCTTTTTCCCGTTCTTTACCTTTGCGCCCTCCGGCTTGATGCCATTGTCCATTGCCCAATCGGCTACGAAACGCTCCAGCTTGCCGATCGATACCGGCTCGCCCTTGATCCCGCGGATACATTTACCCTCACACTGACTCTCCTGCGGACAAACCCGTCCACAAACCGCCGGCAAAGCCGACGACTCACTGATAACCTGATAGGCCTCGGCAATATTACCGACCTTAACCTGCTCAATAAATGCCGGTATATCAATGGCAACCGGACAACCCTTGATGCACTGCGCATTTTTACAATTGATGCAACGCTTTGCTTCCTCAATTGCTTCCTCCTGATCATATCCAAGACAGACCTCCGCAAAATTTGTGGCCCGTACCTTTGCTTCCTGCTCCCTCACCGGAACTTTTTTCAAAACGTCCATGTCGACATGGCTCCTCTCCATTGCTTATTTTTACACCCGTGCATTTCGCAGATTTTATCTGCGAAACTGCCTGAATAAAAATTTGAAAAATCTATGATTTTTCAGACTAATCCAATGCATTTCGCAAGTTTTACTTGCGAAACTGCCTCTACTTAACAATTACCACCTCCGCCATGGTGGCTATCGCCCTCTTTCGCTTTCAAAAAGGCTTTTCCCTCAGCCGTCTTATAAAGCTGCTGGCGTTTCATTGCCTCATCAAAATCCACCAGATGTCCGTCAAATTCCGGTCCGTCTACACAGGCAAACTTGACCTGATCACCCACGGTAACCCGACAGGCACCGCACATCCCGGTTCCATCCACCATGATCGGATTAAGACTGACGATGGTAGGCAGTCCCAATTCCTTGGTCAGACGGCACACAAACTTCATCATAATCATCGGCCCGATCGCGACCACAACATCATATTCCCGACCGTCCTTCTGTACTAGCTCCTTGATCGTATCGGTCACCATACCGCTGCGTCCATATGAACCGTCGTCGGTGGTCACATAAAGATTACCGGCAACCGCCGCCATCTCCTGCTCCAGAATCAATAATTCCTTGTTTTTTGCACCGACGATCACATCGGCGGCAATCCCCTGTTCATGCAGCCACTTAACCTGCGGATATACCGGTGCGGTTCCCACCCCGCCGGCAACAAATAAAATCCGTTTTTTCTTAAGTTCAGCCATCTCCTCGGTCACAAATTCCGATGCGCAGCCCAAAGGACCAACGAAATCACGGAAGGAATCCCCCGCCTTAAGTGCCGCCATCATTACCGTTCCGGCACCAACAATCTGAAAGACAATGGTTACCGTTCCTTTTTCCCGATCATAATCACAAATGGTCAGCGGAATCCGCTCCCCCTCATCATCGGTCCGGACAATCACAAACTGTCCGGGTTGGCAAGCCTTGGCAACCCGCGGCGCTTCCACTTCCATCAAGAAAATATTGTCCGCCAACTCCTGTGCCTTCAAAATCTTAAACATAACATCTTCCTCCATTAATTATATAAAGTATTGTATTAGCGCAACTTTTGTTCCGCGCGCGTAGCTGCGCATCGGTTTTATATCATAGGAGCACTTTCCTATGATATAATTTGTATTTATCACTTGAGGGCGATCAGATCCATCTCACCCATCTCATTATAGATCAAGCGATTGGGCATACCGGTATATGCTTCCACCACATAAAGATGCTCGGTTATTTCCCGTACCCCTGCATCCACCCGATAGTATTCATCCACCTTAAAGTAAAGTCCTTTACCGGGAATTTCTATTAATTCATCAAAGGCAAATTCATAATACCCCTCTTCAAATGCCGCCTTGCCTGTCATATCGGTCAGCACCTGCCGTTCTACCAGTGCCTCCATGATCGCGGCTACCGCAGCCTGTGGCGTGACCTCGGTCAGCAACCGCAATTCATAAATCCGGCTGATCACCTCACTGATCCCGCCCTGCTCACTGATCACCGCAAACCTAAATTCGGTCCGTCCATAGGGCATCGGGATCGGATTTGTATACTGGCTACTGCCCGTCGTCGGTACACTTCCGTCGGTAGTATAGTATACCGCCCCCACCGGTGGCAATTCCACCTCGATCATGGTCGGCTCGGTATAAAGCCCACTATAGCTGCCAATGACCGGTGGGTCGGGGATCTGAAGATCAATCTGATAGGACTGACTGACCACATCACTTTCAATGCCGTATTCATTAACAAACATCGCCGACACGATATACTCACCCGTTTCCAGATAGATCGGCGCCGTATAAACCTTACTGTTTTGTGTTGGCCGGGAGCCATTCATGGTGTAATAAATCGCTCCCGCTGTATTGGAATTAAGTTTTAACAGGAGGACCTCACTATAGCTGCCCGATGCCAGACTAAACTCCGGCACCTTTGCCAAATAGAATTGAAAGCGGGTCACCAGTGACCCATCTTCACAATTGAGCAAAAGCTCACTGATTTCCGAGTACCGTTGTAACTCATCCAAAATGGCGATGAGCCGCTCATAGCTTTTAAACTGTTCTTCCGGCGTCAGTCGATCGTTGTTAACCACCTCCATTAAGGTGTCGACCGCCCGATCGGGGGCATTGTCTAAATAGTAGTAAGCTGCCAGCGTGTTTTTGATTTCGGGATTATCCGGCAATAGCTCGTCCGCCCGTTCCATGTACCCGGCTGCCCTGCCATAATCCTCGGCATCAGCATACCGACCCGCCTGTTCCATCTGGTAAGGCACCGAATAGACGCGATATATCTGTATCCCGATTACTGCGGCTATGACCAGTAGTGCTATAAAGCTGACCACTCCAATAATCAGACCGATCCGTTTTTTAGCTTTCGGTTCGCTCTGTTGCTGTTTAGGTTCATTGTTCCACATTGTGTCTGGTGTCAATTTATTATTATGCTTTGGTTCGATTTCTTCTGCGACGGTGGATAACGTTTCAATGATACTGTTTTCGATTTCCGGCTCAAAGTCCGGTACTATTTGAATTTCTTTACCACAGTGCTCGCAGTAAAGCTGGTCATCTGCCAGTTCAAATCCGCATTCAGGACATTTCATATCTACCGAATCCTTTTTTTATAGTCGTTATATTGTCTGTGCCGCTGATTCAACGCAATTATTCAGAAGCATCGCGATGGTCATCGGTCCCACACCGCCCGGAACCGGAGTGATGGCACTACATACCGGTGCGACATCATCATAGTCGACATCACCGCACAGCTTATTGTTCGCATCACGGTGAATGCCCACATCAATTACCGTCGCGCCTTCCTTTACATACTCTCTGGTGATCATTTTGGGCTTACCCACCGCCACGATCAAAATATCCGCCCGACCGGTCGCCGCCTTCAAATCCTTAGTGCGGGAATGGGTTACCGTAACCGTCCCATTTTCTCTTAATAGGAGCAATGCCATCGGTTTCCCGACAATATTACTGCGCCCGATCACAACACATTCTTTGCCCGCAATCTCGATCCCCGAACGCACCAGCAATTGAATGATCCCCGCCGGTGTACACGACACAAAACCGGGCTGGCCGATACAAAGTGCACCGACACTGGCCGGATGGAATCCATCCACATCCTTGCGCGGATCAATGGCACATATCACCCGATCCTCATTTATATGACCGGGCAAGGGTAATTGCACCAGGATACCGTTAACATCCGCCCGCCGGTTCAATTCTCCGATCAGATCCAATAATTTATCCTCGGTCGTATCCTCCGGCAATTCATGCGCCAACGAATTGATACCGACATACTCACATCCTTTTTTCTTATTACCGACATATACACTGGAAGCCGGGTCATTTCCCACCTGGATCACTGCCAGTGTCACTCCGATCCCCTTTTCTTTTAGTGTTGCCACCTTTGCCCGACATTCATCCTTAATCTGTGCCGCGATAGCTTTTCCGTCAATTATTTTTGCCAACCTATTTCTCCTCTCGTTTCCAATTATTAAAACAATCCGGTTATCATTCCATTTTCATCCACATCAATCGCATAGGCTGCTGGCTTCTTGGGCAACCCAGGCATAGTCATGACCGCCCCAGTCAATACTACAATGAATCCGGCACCGGCCGAAACATACAGCTCCCGAACATGGAGCTGGAAGCCTTCCGGACGTCCCAATAGCTGCGGATCATCGGACAAAGAGTACTGTGTCTTGGCCATACAGACCGGTAACCCGCCAAAACCCAACCGCTCCAGCCGCTCCAGCTGCTTGAGTGCCGTATCGGCAAAATCCACCGAAGCCGCACCATAAATACCCGTCGCAATCCTCGTGATCTTATCCTTGATAGGCGAGGCCGCGTCGTATAGGCAATGAAAGTCGCTCGCTTCCTTTTCCAATGTTGCCAGAACCGCTTCCGCCAGTGCGATGCCCCCTTCACCACCCTGCTCCCATACCTTCGACTGGGAAAAGCCACAGTTCATTTCCTGACAGAGCGCTTCGACCATCGCCACCTCTTCCTCGGTGTCGGTCACAAAGTTATTTAGGGCGACGATGAGCGGCACGCCATACTGACGGATATTTTCAATGTGCTTGGTCAGGTTGGCCATTCCCCGTTTAAGTGCCTCTTTGTTTTCCTCACCGAGGTCGGCTTTAGCCACACCGCCATTATATTTAAGCGCCCGCACAGTGGCGACCAGCACCGCCACGTCCGGTTTAAGTCCGGCGATCCGGCACTTGATATCGAAAAATTTCTCGGCACCCAGATCGGCACCAAAACCCGCCTCGGTAATGCAATAATCGGCCATTCGTAGCGCTGCCTTGGTGGCACGCACCGAGTTGCATCCATGGGCAATATTGGCAAATGGCCCGCCATGCACCAGTGCCGGTGTATTTTCCAGCGTCTGGATCAGGTTGGGTTTCATAGCATCCTTGAGCAGTGCTGCCATCGCGCCGACCGCCTGCAAAGACCCGGCCGTAACCGGCTCTCCATCGTGATCATATGCCACCACCATCCGTCCCAGTTGCCGCTTCAAATCGGTCATATCCTCCGCCAGACAAAGCACCGCCATAATCTCCGATGCCACTGTGATCACAAAATGATCCTCTCTGACGGTACCGTCCGCTTTATTGCCCAATCCGACCACGGTATTGCGCAGTACCCGGTCATTCATATCAAGACACCGTTTCCACACCACCTGACGGGTATCGATCCTTAGTTCATTGCCCTGTTGGATATGATTATCAAGCAGTGCCGCCAACAAATTATTCGCCGCTGTGATGGCATGAAAATCGCCGGTAAAATGCAGATTCAGATCCTCCATCGGCACCACCTGTGCCCAGCCACCGCCGGCCGCGCCCCCCTTCATGCCAAAGCACGGTCCCAGTGAAGGTTCACGCAGGGCGACGATCGCCTTTTTCCCCAAACGGCCAAAGGCCTGCCCCAGTCCTACCGTCGTCGTCGTCTTACCTTCACCCGCCGGGGTCGGATTGATCGCCGTTACTAAGATCAGCTTGCCCGGCTTTTTATCGGCGATGGACGCCAAATATCCATCGGTTAGCTTAGCTTTATATTTACCGTAAAGCTCCAGATCATCTTCCTGTATCCCTAAAACTGCTGCCACCGCTTTGATCGGCTGCATCTGCGCACTCTGCGCTATTTCAATATCACTTTTAAATTTACTCATTCTCCCGCCTTTCTGATTAGGGAAACGCTGATTTAATCAGTGTTTCCTTAGGGTGTGTCTGAAAACTGCAATGAGTTTTCAGACACACCCTAGCTATATTCTTCAAGATACCGTTCAAATTCATCCAGATTCATCAGCACCTTCCGCGGCTTGGTCCCCTCTTCTTCGCCAACCACGCCGGCATCGCAAAGCTGATCCATAATTCTCGCCGCCCGGTTGAAGCCGATTTTGAACACCCGCTGCAGATTCCCGATCGAAGCTTTATCCTTATCAATGATAAACCGTCCGGCATCGGCAAAATACTGGTCGCGCTCGCTTCCGGTCTCAACGGTCGAACCGCCGCCGGAGCTGCCGATATTCATGATCTTCTCTTCCACCGCTTCACTGTAGACATTGCCCAGTACCTGATTCTTTAGGAAGTCCACCACATCCGAAACCTCTTTATCGGAGATAAATGCGCCCTGTACCCGCGCCGGCTTAGAATAGCCCTGCGGATAAAACAGCATATCACCCTTTCCAAGTAGCTTCTCCGCACCGTTCATATCCAAAATGGTGCGGGAATCCACCCCACTGGACACACTAAATGCCGCCCGGCTAGGCATATTCGCCTTGATCAGACCGGTAATAACATCGACCGACGGTCGCTGGGTTGCAATGATCAGGTGGATACCCGCTGCTCTTGCCAACTGCGCCAGGCGGCAGATCGATTCTTCCACCTCACCCGGTGCCACCATCATCAGGTCGGCCAACTCATCAACAATAATGACGATCTGTGGCAACTTGGCGGGGGTTTGGGGATCGCCCGCCCGCATCTCCTCCAGCTTTTTATTATACCCCTTAAGGTCACGTACATTAAAATCGGCAAATTTCTGGTAGCGGTCGGTCATTTCCACTACCCCCCAATGAAGCGCCGCCGAAGCCTTTTTCGGATCGGTCACCACCGGGATCAATAGATGGGGGATCCCATTGTAAACACTTAGTTCAACCACCTTGGGATCGATCATGATCAACTTAACATCATCGGGGTGGGCTTTATACAAAATGCTCATAATAAGGGTGTTGATACACACCGATTTTCCTGAGCCGGTCGCTCCGGCGATCAGCATATGAGGCATTCGGGCAATATCGGACACCACGATCTGACCGCTAATATCCTTGCCGACCGCAAAGGCGATGTCGGAAGGAAACTCCTTAAACTCGCGCGATTCCACCAGATCACGAAAGGCCACCGCCGCATTCTCTTTATTAGGCACCTCAATACCGACCGCTGCCTTACCGGGGATCGGTGCCTCGATGCGGATGTCGGTTGCCGCAAGATTCAATTTGATATCATCGGTCAGACCAACAATCTTGCTTACCTTAACCCCCTGATCGGGCTGTAACTCATATCTGGTCACCGCCGGACCCTGACTGATCTCGGTAATGGTGACCATTACCCCAAAGGTCTTTAAGGTTTGTTGTAATCGTGCCGCCGTTTCCTTCAATTCCCTGGTACGGTCGCCCTTACCTTTGGTCGAACCCGCCTTTAATTTGGATAGTGGCGGAAATATGTATTTAGCAGG
>JAITWD010000090.1 GCA_031285465.1 Lachnospiraceae bacterium | reverse complement strand
CGGCCTGTGAAGTGGTCAGTGAGGAAAATGGCTGGAATTATATCCGATCCGGCAAGGTTGAAGGGTATGTCAAGGCGGAATACCTGCTGACCGGTTTTCCGGCAGTTAAAAAGGCGCAGGAGCTGGTCGCCACGATCGCGGTGGTAACCACCGAGTCGCTTAAGGTAAGAGAAGAACCCAATACCGATTGTGAAGTGGTCACGCAGGTTCCGATGGGTGAGATATTAGAGGTCGCCGAAGTTCGGGATGATGGTTGGGTGCAGCTGTATCTGGACGATGTTGAGGTTTTTGTTTCGGCGGAATATGTGGAGGTTAAGGAGGATCTTGCCACCGCTATTACCATGACCGAGCTCTTATATGGTGAGGGTGTCTCCGATGTGCGGGTGGATTTATGCCAGTATGCCAAGCAGTTTCTCGGTAACCCCTATGTCTGGGGCGGGACCAGCTTAACCAATGGTGCCGATTGTTCGGGCTTTGTCCTAAGTGTATTCAAAAAATATGGTGTCCGGCTACCGCGTACCTCCGGCTCCCAAGCTCAGGCGGGGACGACCATCTCGGCATCGGAGATGAAGGCGGGCGACCTGGTATTTTATGCCCGTGGCGGTCGCATCGACCATGTCGCGCTCTATATTGGCGGCGGCCAGGTTATCCACGCCAGCAGTCCCAAGACCGGTATCAGGATTTCTTCGTATAATTATCGCACACCGGCAAAGATCGTGAAGGTTTTATATGATTAGTAGTAATGATACCAGGGTCCCAAAGTCATGTGCTTCATGCAAGCATGAAATACATGACCGCTTGACCCTGATATCATAATAAATGGAATTTATGGTTTACATGCAGTCGTGGTTATGATATCATGAATAAGGTAAAAATTAACCCATGCGCAGATTAAGGAGACTCCGACCTTGGTCCGGGTATCGGGGGATGAAAGAGAAGGAGGAAATAAGATGATTTCCAAAGAGAAGAAAACAGCAATAATGAATGAGTATGCCCGCGGTGAAGGGGATACCGGCTCACCGGAGGTGCAGATCGCGGTCTTAACCGCAAGGATTTCTGAACTCACCGAGCATTTAAAGGCTAACCCTAAGGATTATCATTCCGCCAGAGGAATGCATAAGATGATCGGACAGCGTCGTGGTTTGCTCAACTATCTTAAAGAAAAGGATATCGAACGGTATCGTCAATTGATCGAACGGTTAGGAATAAGAAAATAAGCAACTTTTAAGAGAAGGTGGAAGAACGGTCGATATGACTTGGGCTTTCCGCCTTCTATTTATTCGAATTATCCGGTAGGTTAAAGGGCAATTGGTTTATTGCAACTATTTAATTAAGCTTTATCAAGTGAAGCAGAGGATTATTTGAGACAGAAAAATGTATCGAGACCACTGACATAAATATCGTATGATTCTTTAGGTGAAGATATTTACAGAGGATGTTTAGGTCAGTAGTTTCGACATTTTCTGTCTTGAATCTAATAAAAAGGAGAAGAGAATGAGTAATTACAAAACATTTACAATGGAACTGGCTGGACGAACCCTCAGTGTTGATATCGGCCGGGTGGGTAAGCAGGCCAATGGCTGTGCATTTATGCATTATGGTGATACGACCGTCCTGTGTACGGCGACGGCATCGGATAAACCGCGGGATGGCATCGATTTTTTCCCGTTAAGTGTGGAATATGAAGAAAAACTTTATGCAGTTGGAAAGATTCCCGGTGGTTTTAATAAGCGGGAAGGGAAGGCCAGTGAAAACGCTGTATTGACCAGCCGGGTCATCGACCGCCCGATGCGTCCGCTGTTTCCTAAGGATTACCGTAATGATGTTACTCTGAATAACTTAGTTTTATCGGTTGATAATCAGTGTCGTCCTGAGATAGTAGCCATGCTGGGTTCAGCAATTGCAACCAGTATTTCCGATATCCCCTTCGATGGTCCTTGTGCAACCACCCAGATCGGTATGGTCGATGGTGAGCTGATCGTCAACCCTAATCAGGAGCAGTGGAAGGTCGGCGATCTGAATCTGACGGTGGCTTCCACCAATAACAAGGTGATCATGATCGAGGCGGGTGCCAAAGAGGTGAAAGAGGATAAGATGTTAGAGGCTATTTACATGGCTCATGACATTAACCAGACCATCCTTTTATTTATCAACAAAATAGTCGCCGAAGTGGGACTGCCTAAGCATGGCTATACCAGCTGTGCGGTTCCGGAAGAAATGTATGAGGCAATGAAAACCATCGTTACTCCGGCTGAAATGGAAGAGGCGGTCTTTACCGATGAGAAGCAGGTTCGCGAGGCCAATATCCGTGCGATCACCGCAAAGCTGGAAGAAGCCTTTGCCGATAAAGAAGAGTGGCTGCCGATCCTGGGCGAAGCTATCTATCAATATCAAAAGAAAACGGTCCGTAAAATGATCCTAAAGGATCAAAAACGTCCCGATGGCCGGGCAATTACCGAAATCCGTCATCTTGAAGCCGAGATCGACCTGATCCCGCGGGTACACGGTTCGGGTATGTTTACCAGAGGACAGACCCAAATCTGCACCATTACAACCCTCGCACCGATGTCTGAGATGCAACGGGTGGATGGTCTTGATGAAAACGAAGTAAACAAACGCTATATGCATCATTATAATTTCCCGTCCTATTCGGTTGGTGAGACCAAACCCAGCCGTGGACCGGGACGTCGTGAGATCGGTCATGGATCACTTGCCGAGAAGGCACTGTTGCCGGTATTACCGACCGAAGAGCAATTTCCTTATGCAATCCGGACCGTGTCGGAGACCTTTGAGTCGAACGGTTCCACCTCACAGGCATCGGTATGTGCCTCCAGTCTGTCACTGATGGCAGCCGGTGTGCCGATCACCCGTCCGGTAGCCGGAATCTCCTGTGGTTTGGTGACCGGAGACAGCGATGACGATTATATCGTCCTGACCGATATCCAAGGTCTTGAAGACTTCTTCGGTGATATGGACTTTAAAGTAGCCGGTACCCATGAAGGTATTACCGCCATTCAGATGGAT
>JAITWD010000084.1 GCA_031285465.1 Lachnospiraceae bacterium | reverse complement strand
GACCCAATTATTAAGCAAAACGCCATAATCGGTGCAATGTCAATTTGGATTGTAAGACTATTAGACGGAGTTTAATCTGCTGGTGCTCAGTGTCGGCAACGGTCTGACTCCGGTGGCGGGACAGGCGGATGCACGTGACCTGGTTTATGCGGTTTCCCATACGGAGGATCATAGTTTCCTGACCAATGTGGCGATCATCTCGATCAGTGTGATTGCGTTTGCGCCGTTTTTTGGGGATTTGATCAAGCAGTTAAAGCAGTTGAAGCATATGGATGAGGTTGCTACCCCAGACATATCTGGATTTTATGGATCACGCAGGAGGCGGATAACACCGCAGTTCTTTATGTACAACAGGCAATAATTATATATGGAATGGGATAAGAGAGGTATCGACAGTAGTATGTATCAGGGATTGATCAGACAGGGTGCGGAAGTTTTACAGCAAAATGAGCGGGCGGGGGTTGAGTATCTTACCTTTCCGCTACTTACGGAGACCAAGTTGGTGCGGCATCTTTTTTCCACCCGGATCGGCGGGGTGAGTGAAGGGATCTGGCGCAGTATGAATCTAAGCTTTACCAGGGGGGATAATGAGCGATCGGTGGAGGAGAATTTTCGCCGGATCGCTCATGTCTTAAGTGGTGAGCCGGGCGATATGGTTGCTTCCGATCAGACCCATACCGCTAATATCCGGCGGATCACAGCGGGCGATCGTGGCAAAGGGGTGATCCGTCCGAAGGACTATCAGGATGTGGACGGAATGATCACCGATGTACCGGGCATTATTTTGACCACCTTCTATGCCGATTGTGTGCCCCTTTATTTTGTGGATAGCAAAAAAAGGGCGATCGGTCTGTCCCATGCCGGCTGGAAGGGAACGGTGGGCAGCATTGGTCCGCGAACGATAGCGGCAATGACCGAAGCCTTTGGCTCCGACCCTGCCGATGTGTATGCGGCGATCGGACCGTCGATCTGCCAAGATTGTTATGAGGTGGGAGTCGATGTTGCCGAACCGTTTGCGGCACTGTTTTCGTCGGCAGGACAGGCAGATGCAGTAATAAAGCCGGGGCGGCGGCCGGATAAATATCAGCTTGATCTACAGGAGGCAAATCGTTTGCTTTTATTGGCGGCGGGAGTACACGCAGATCATATTGCCGTGACCGATTTATGCACCTGCTGTAATCCGGACTATCTTTTTTCTCATCGTGCCAGTGAGGGAAAACGTGGTAATATGGCGGCGTTGTTGTCATTGATATGAAATGATCCCAGGGTTCTAAGTACAAGGATATAGCTGTATATTCATGCAAGCATGATATACAGCTATATCCTTGTACTTAGGGAAACGCTTATAAAATCGTTTCCCGCGCCGGATTTGCGGCACGAAGTGCCAATTTCCCTTGCAAATCCGTGCGCATCCCGCGGAGCGTCTAAGGAAACACTGCATTAATCAGTGTTTCCTTAGAACCCTGGTATCATAGTCTTAAGAAAGTATTAATAAAAATCCTTGCTTTAGTTTAATAAAATAATGTTTATATTTATTAGGGAGTATTATTTTTTGGGAAAAGGAATCAGTCAGCCGGTTCGGGTGAGCGTTTATTGTTGGGCGATCGCAAGAGGGGCTGCTGGACGGTATGAGGCAAAATGAGTGCGATTTTGGTATGTGATGATGATCGGCAGATTGTTGATGCAATTGAGATTTACCTGCAACAGGAGGGATATAGCGTCATTAAGGCATTTGATGGTGAAGAGGCGCTAAAGCAGCTTGCGGAACACGATATTAGTCTGGTGATCATCGATGTGATGATGCCACGGCTGGATGGGATCCGCGCCACCCTGAAGATCAGAGAGAGTAAGGCGGTCGGCAGTATCCCGATCATTATCCTGTCGGCAAAGTCAGAGGACGCCGACAAGATCCTGGGACTTAATATCGGCGCCGATGACTATGTCACCAAACCGTTCAATCCATTGGAGCTGGTGGCGCGGGTCAAATCCAACCTGCGTCGCTACACCAGTCTGGGCAATCTTAACCGCGACAATACCGCTTTATTTGTAACCGGAGGATTATGTATCAATGACGAAACCAAAGAGGTGACGGTTGATGGTGAGTCGGTGAAATTAACCCCGATCGAATACAATATCCTTCTTTTACTGGTAAAAAACCAGGGACGGGTTTTTTCCATTGACCAAATCTACGAAAGTATCTGGAACGAAGAGGCGATCGGTGCCGACAATACCGTTGCGGTACACATTCGTCACATTCGTGAAAAAATTGAGATCAATCCCAAGGAACCCCGCTATTTGAAGGTGGTCTGGGGGGTGGGATACAAGGTGGAGAAACTCTAAGGAAAAATTGGTCAAATCAGGATTTCCTTAGACGCTCTGCGGGATGCGCACGGATTTTTCGCGGGCACTGGCACTTTGTGCCGCAAATCCGGCGCGGGAAACGATTTTATAAGCGTTTCCCTAACGATGAGGGTAGCAGCTGGCAATTAAGATGGGGAACGAGTTTGTGCCGCCTTTGGCGGCATATATTTCCGGATTGGATAGGGCAAAGGAGGGTTATGAAGTGAAGCATAGTATGGATAACAACGATAAAATGGAGAACAGTACCGATAATAACGATGAATTAAGGAACGATACCGATAATGGCAATGAAACAAAGAGCGGTATCGACAATAACAATGAAACAAAGAGCGGTACTGAAAATAGCAACGAAATGAAGAGCGGTATCGACAATAACAATGAAATGAAGAACGGTACCGAATGCAGTGAGGAAATGAGCAACCGATCACGGGGAAAAAATGCCCGGTCATCGAAAAATAAGCCCAAAGGCAAAAAGGAAAATTATGCTTTTAGCGGGCTCTGGATCCTTCATCTGCTCCAACATGCTGCACTCACCATTGCGGCGGTGTTGGCGATATATCTTGTCCAACAATCCACTTTATGGATTGAGACCGATAAGGGGGTCAATTGGATTTTTCCGCTATATCAGGAAGATATAGAAACGGAATATGAGCAGTCGCAGATGATCAATGAGTTGTTGGAATCGGAGATAAGTGAGGTCGTCAGTCTGAGCAATCTGCGGTCAAAAATGGAGAACTACGGACGTTTTGATGGGGAACGGGTGGTGGATGTAACCGCCTATTTCAATCACTACAATGGAATTGATGATCAGTATATCACAGCACACTATTACCTGGGAGATATGCTGAAGTGGTCGCAACGGGGCTTCTATTTTTATGACCGGTCGTTTACCGAAGCGGAAGCGGCAGAATTTCTGAATGGGTCGGATTATTTTACCGCAACCACTGGTAAGGTTTTGCCCGACAATGAATCGATCAACGAAAGCGATGGCGACTGGTGGGGCATCTATTCCACGGTAGTGCCGTCGGGTACGGTAAGTGGTAATGATTTTGAGAGCTTCCATGTCTATAATACACCGGAGGGTGAATTTTATGATATGGAGATAAAAGAGACCACCTTTGATGTGAATGGAGTCGACCCGGTACAGTTGGAGGCTGATTATACCGATTATATCGATTCGGTCTATTCGGTCAATGAGGGACCGGCGGGTAACCAGGGATATGAGGATGACTATACGATCCAATATGCTGACCAATATGGAAACGTTTATACTGACCAATATGGAAACGTATATACGGATCAATATGGAAACGTTTATACGGATGAATATGGAAACGTATATGAAGATGAATATGGGGGCGAGTATGAGGAGGATGTCGCAGATGACACCGACATCGTTACCGTTTTAGAAAATTATTACCAGACCATCGATGGGCAAAATATCGAAGACCGGGTGGGTTCCTGGGTGACCTATCGGGAATTGTGCAATAATATTGAGGCTGTGGCGCAGATGATCGGAAGCGATTATGCTCAGTATACCGATTATCTGACCCGGTATGATGGCAATAATAGTAATCTGGGATATTATATTGCCAAGCGGATCGGAACTCAGACCGAGGTGTTCAGCAATCTCCCGGAACTTGATGATGGGGAGAAGATAAAATCAGCAGAGGAGCTTAGTGTAGCTTTTGCCGATCGATATGAAGGCTATATTTATTATGATCCGATCAATCTGCAATTTGAGACCAATCTTGCCGTATCAGAAGGGTTCATGCAGGGACTGCTCAATGATCATCAGCTCTATGCTGATGACAGCCGGATCTTCATCGGAGTGGATACCGATTATCCGGTTGCCGACCCGCTCTATTATGGACACGACGGTTTTGAAAAATATGTCCCTAATTTCTTCCGGTTACCGATTGCAGTGTTGTTATGCCTGTTATCCTGGTTCCTCCTGGTGATCACCCTGACCGGGCAGACCGGGCGGGCGGTGGATCACGAAGGCAGGCGCTTTATCCGGTTACGCTCCTATGATCGTTTTCCAACCGAATTGACGGCCGCTTTAGCCGTGGGGATTATTTTTGGCATCTTTGCGCTGGTTGAAGGTTTGATATTGGGGATGTCGCGCGATCTGTTTTATCATGAATGGTTTTTACCGATCAGCGGTATCGGTGTGTTTGTACTCAGTGTGATCATATCTCAAATTTATTATAGCTTCGTCCGGCGGATCAAGGCGAGGAGCCTGTGGCGCGATAGCATGAGCCGAACCGTTTGTCGTGGAGTGGTAAAGGGGGGAAGGGTCATGATGGTGGCTTTCCGGCGGATGGCAAACTATGCCAACGACAATTGGTCGTTAGTCCTGCGGGTTATCCTGCCCCTGACCGGCTTGGTGCTGCTTCACTGTATCCTGCTCGTTATCGGAGCGGTGATGGACTATAACGGTGGGATGCGGATATTTACCGATGTCATTATTTTTCTGGTCGATCTGGTGGTAGCGGCACTACTCTTTATGTCGGCCGATAACCGGGCGCAGATCGTCAGTGTGATCAACCGGATCAGCAGTGGCGAGCTTAAAGCCAAGGCGAATGAGGAAAAACTCTATGGCGGTAACCGGCAACTGGCGCAGGCGGTCAACCGGATCGGTGACAGCATCAGTAGTGCGGTGGAGATCAGTATGAGGGATGAGCGGATGAAGGCCGATCTGATCACCAATGTTTCTCATGATATTAAGACACCGCTGACCTCGATCATTAATTACGTCGATCTGCTGAAGCGGGAAAATATTGCCGACGAGAAGGTAAAGGAATACATCGCCGTCCTTGATGCCAAATCCCAGCGTCTAAAGCAGCTTACCGATGACCTGGTGGAGGCCTCCAAAATATCCTCCGGTAATATCACCCTGCAATGGGAAAATATCAACTTGACTGAATTAGTCAATCAAACCGCCGGTGAATTTTCCGAAAAATTCAATGAACGGCAGCTTACGGTGAACATTAATGCGCAGCGCCCCCAGTTGATGATCAATGCCGATTCCCGGCGGGTCTGGCGGGTAATGGAAAATCTGTTTATCAATGTTTATAAATATGCCCTTTCCGGAACGCGGGTTTATATTGATCTGCAGGAGACCGGGCAGGGTCAGGTCATGCTGGTGATCAAAAATATCTCCAGTCAGCCGTTAGCGGTCAGCGTCGTCGAATTAACCGAACGCTTTATCCGTGGCGATGTATCACGATCCACCGAAGGGAGTGGTCTTGGACTGTCGATCGCCAAGAGCCTGACCGAGGCGCAAAATGGCCGGTTTGAAATTGTTATTGACGGGGACTTATTTAAGGTGATCCTGGTGTTCCCGATGTTAGAGCAGGTATAGAGAGGGGGTATCTATGAAAAAAAATATTGTGCTATACCTGATGAGCTTGATTCTGATCTTATTACCGCTGGGGGGATGTGCGGCAAAAGAATCACCGGCGGCGGGATCATTGGCAGGTGAGGAGCAAACGGTCACCGAGCCGCGGGAAGCCTATCTGGTTGAGGAGATCGCCCTGCCACAGGAAGCATTTTATGGTGAGAAGTTTTATGGCGATAATTTATATTATATCGGTAACCCCTCACCCGATAGCGGTGAAACCGTATCGGTCTATCGGGTCGATTTAAGCGACGAACCGCAGGAAGCAGATGAAGCGACCGGTACGCCGGTGACCATTACCGCAGGGCAGCGGATCAATGCCATCGCGGTCGACCGCGCGGAACAGGTGCATGTTCTGGTCTTTGAATATGAGGGGACCGGAATGGAGGAACGCTTTGTCGATGCATTTTGGCAGACGGCGGACGGTAGCGCGGCGGTTTCGGAAACCGCCGGTTCTGTAATCGCGATCGGTGAGCATTTTAAAGAAGATGAATTTCCTTACGCTAACGGTTTCGAGATCGATGACGAGGGAAAGGCATATGTTGCGATGGGCAATAAGGTCTATGTTTTTAATGATGACGGAAGTTTGTACTTTGATGCCGATTGCGGGGGATATATTTTCCAGATGCACAAAGATGTAAAGACCGGAACCGTTTATGTCCAGTGGCGACAGGATGGGATCGATCAGATCGCACCGGTGGACAGCCAAAATAAGGCGATGGGCAGTAGCGCTGATCTGGCTGAAATGGACAACGCAACGATTGTCGGGCTGGGTATCGAAGCGGACGGAGGGCTACGGATAATTACCGAAAAGGGTGTCTATAGCTTTGAGATGGAACAGCGTACTTTAACCACCTATTTTGAGTGGCTTGATCTGGATGTGGTCGTGGACTATTATGATAAGGTGGCGTTGCTGACCGATGAACGGATGGTGTGGATCGACCGGATCGGGC
>JAITWD010000050.1 GCA_031285465.1 Lachnospiraceae bacterium | reverse complement strand
CATGATACTTTCCCGGGTTATCACCACTCCCACCTTACTCATCAGCAATTTTAACAGTTCATATTCCTTATAGGTCAAATCGCAGACCACTCCCTCTACCGTCACTTCATGTTTTTCCTCATCCAAACAGACCGGCCCAACCTGGACAATACTCGCCGACCCGGCCGCCGGTCGACTACGCCGTAATAATGCCTTAACCCGCGAAATCAATTCCATCACCCCAAAAGGTTTGGCGATATAGTCATCCGCACCGCGATCCAGACCGATGACCTTATCCAACTCGGTTCCCTTCGCTGTCACCATTATGACCGGAACATCCTGAAGCGTCGGCATAGATCGTATTTGAGTCAACACATCCAAGCCATCGGCATCCGGTAGCATAATATCCAGAATGATCAGTTCCGGCAACCGTTCTGTCAATGCTCTATTAAAATCGTCCGTCTGCTCAAATGCCCGCACCTCATAGCCGGTATTTTTCAGAGCATAGCTTTCAATCTCCCGAATATTCTTGTCATCCTCAACAATATAAATTAACACAATCCTGCTGCACTCCCTCTTATCAACAATATTATTTTCAGGGCAATCGATAAAGTTTTTTTAATCGGGCAACCTCCTTTCGGAAGTCTTTACTATCCCGATTTCCAATTAACTCAGTATTTTCATGTGTTTCTACCGAACCCTCTTCCAATTGTCTTAAGCAGGAAGCCAGCTTGGAACAGTGATCGGCTATCCGTTCACAATTGGTGGTAATATCGGAAAAAATAAACCCCAACTGGATGGTGCACTTACCCTTGCGCAAACGTTTAATATGATTGCGCTTAAGCTCCGCCTTTAAATAATCTACTACTTCTTCCATCGGCTCCACTATCCCTGCCAGCTTGCAGTCCTCTTCTTGAAAAACTAAAAAAGCAGTATTTACAACATCTTTGACTGCACTGGTCAATATCATCAATTCTTCATTCGCTGATTTGGAGAATTTTAATTCTTTTTCCTGCATTTCCTTCGCTGATTCCATAATGTTCCGCGCATGATCGGATATCCGCTCAAAATCACCGATACTGTGTAGCAGGATCGCCTGATTGCGGCTGTCACGCTCAGACAATTGCCGCCCTCCAAGTTGTACCAGATAGGTCCCCAGCCGGTCCTCATAATAGTCGGCCGTTTCCTCTAAGGCAACCACCCTTGCCGCCTTTTTTTTATCATATTTCACCAATATTTCCACTGCCAGTAAGACCGCTTCCTTAGCCACCTCCGCCATATCTATGGCCGCCGACTTACATTGCTCTAATGCAAATGCCGGTGTGTTCAAAAAGCGTTGATCGAGAACAATAATCTCAGGGTGGCTGGCCAGGCCGTCAATCTTGGTTGTATCCTCTCTGATACTCCTTATAGCCAATTGCTCCAGTCGATGGGAAAACGGCAATAATAAAACAACCGCGAAAACATTCAACAATGTATGGATCACCGCAATCCCAAACGGATTGGCAGTATCGTTCATAAAAGAAAATTTCATGAAATAATTTATGCTGTAAAAACTCACTAAAAATATGCCGGTAGAGATCAGGTTAAAGTATAAATGGATCAAAGCCGCCCGGCGAGCATTTTTACTGGTTCCGATCGACGAGAGGATGGCGGTAATGCAGGTGCCGATATTCTGCCCCATAATAATGGGTAGCGCAGTGGAATAACCAACCGCACCCGTAGCACATAATGCCTGCAATATCCCGATAGAAGCAGATGAAGATTGAACGATCGCTGTCAACGCAGTACCAGCCAGCATCCCCAGAAATGGATTGGAAAACATCAGTAAAATATTGGTGAATTCCGGAACGTCGGCCAATGGTTTTACCGCACCGGACATGGTTTCCATCCCGAACATCAAAATGGCAAAACCAATCAAAATAAATCCTAAGTCCTTCTTTTTTTCTTTATGGGCAAACAATAATAAAATGATGCCAATAACCGCCATGATCGGCGAGAAAGAAGACGGCTTAAGTAGCTTAACAATAAAGTTATCCCCCTCAATACCGGTCATACTCAAAATCCAGGCAGTAATAGTTGTGCCCACATTGGCCCCCATAATAACCCCTATGGCCTGTGAAAGCTTCATAATCCCAGCATTGACAAAACCTACCACCATCACCGTAGTAGCAGAAGAGGACTGGATCACCGCCGTAACGCCGGTCCCCAACAGCACCGCTTTCAGCTTATTAGCGGTCAATTTCTCCAGGATCGTCTCTAAGCGACCGCCGGATAACTTGGCAAGGCCTTTTCCCATCACATCCATTCCGTATAAAAAAAGCGCCAATCCACCAATCATGGTTAAAATTCCAAAAATATTCATTTTACCCCCCATGCACTCATCTTTTGTTGCCGACATGTTTCATTTTACACTATGATTCAATTTTTGAACATAGACAATTATACAGGGGTGGAAATTTTAAATGCAAATATCTCGTGATTGGCATACCTGATCCAAGTCGGCAAAGAAAAAATATTCGTTCAGAGCAGGCGTATATCGTCAATATTACCGGTCTCCCGAAAAATTTCCCATTCACCAATATTTTCTGCATGATCACCAATCTTTTCAAGGTATTTGGCAATCATCAATATGTCAATACACTCATCAACATCTTTACTCTCATTACGCAGAAGGGTGATAATATCATCCTTAACCATATTAAATAAATCGTCCACCAGATCGTCACTGGCAATTACCTTTTTTGCTGCATCGGCATCACGATTAAAAAAAGCATCTATGGCATTATGGAGCATATCACCAGCCGAGCGGATCATTTCTGATAGCTTAGACGAATAAACCGAAAGATCAATCATTTTAAGGCGCAGGAGCGATTCCGCCATATCGGCGACATGATCGCCAATCCGGTCAATATCGGTTACCATCTTAAGTGTTGCGGTCACCACCCGCAGATCGCCGGCAATAGGTTGTTGACGAATGATCAGCGATAAGCACTGCGACTCAATCGTTCTTTGCATATTGCCAAAGGTTTTTTGACTGGCGGCAATTCTAATGATCTCTTCCTCATTCCTTTGCTCAAGCGCTGCAAAGAGAGCTGCATAGGTTTCTTCCACACTGTTGGTCATCTCACGGAGACTTTGTGACAATTGATCCAATTCTTTTAAAAAATTACTTCTGGGAGACATTCAACACTCCTTCCGTTAAATAAACGATTTAAATTTATTCTCTCTTAATCTGTTTTGTATTAATTTATTCTCTCTTATCTTGATCCTTTATATTTAAATCTTTATTAATATGATTTTTAGCCGAAGCGTCCGGTGATGTAATCCTCAGTCCGTTTGTCGTTTGGACGGGAAAAAATATTGTTAGTCGTACCGAACTCGATCACCTCACCCACCAGGAAAAAGGCAGTGTTGTCTGATACCCGGGCGGCCTGTTGCATGTTATGGGTCACAACAATGACGGTATACTTATTTTTTAGTTCAGACATAAGCTCTTCGATCTTCAGGGTAGAAATCGGATCCAACGCGGAGGTCGGTTCATCCATTAGCAGTACCTCCGGTTCAACCGCCAAAGCCCTTGCAATACATAGACGTTGCTGTTGACCGCCCGACAGACCAAGTGCCGATTTCTTAAGACGGTCTTTGGTCTCTTCAAAGATAGCCGCACCCTTGAGCGATTGCTCAACAATCTCA
>JAITWD010000007.1 GCA_031285465.1 Lachnospiraceae bacterium | reverse complement strand
ACCACTGGCTGAGCAGACCTTGTTAAAAAACTGCGGTGTTATCCGCTTTATTTCTCCCATGCTACCTCCTTGTCCAGTATTTGTGCCTATGTTTCATTGCCTCTTAGTTCCATTCTCATATTAACCCGTGCATTTCGCAGATTTCATCTGCGAAACTGCTGAATAAAAGTTTGAAAAATCTATAATTTTTCAAACTTTTTTCTTCGCCCATTTCAGTTACCCAATCGTCTATGCCTATCACATTTGCCCGACCGTTTTCACTTATCCAGCTTAAGCTTGGCAAAAAGGCTACCCATCGAAGTGGTCAGCGCACCTTCCGACTCATACGGAAACGCTTCCAGCGAATCGGTCTCCTGTTCCTCTTCCAGCCCTTTGATGCTTAACGATATTTTGCCGTTATCGGTATTTATTACCTTTACCTTAACCTTCTCACCCACCTTCAATACTTCATCGGGCTTTTTAATACGTTTCTGGCTGATCTGGGAAATATGGACCAGACCGCTCATGCCACTACCCAGGTTGATAAAAGCACCATAAGGCATCAGGCTCTCCACGGTCCCCTCCAACACACTTCCCGGCACGATCATCGCCACCGCATGATCACGGGCCGCCTTAGCTGCCTCCTGTGCGATCACCTTCGCCGACAGCACCAGCTTTTCCTTATCACGATCCACTGTGATCACGCGCACATCCAGCGTTTTATTCAGCCACTGATTAACATCCTCCACATATTCAAGCGATAACTGTGATGCCGGTATAAATCCCCTGGTATCCTCCAGGTAGCAGATCGCGCCACCATTAGTCACACCACTGATCTTAACGGTAAAGGTCTTTTCCTCCTGACGATAACGCTCAAGCTTATCCCATGCCAGTACCTGATTGGCTTCGATCCTGGACAGGCGGATATTCCCGCGGCCATCATCGGTCATTACCACCGCTGCCTCCAGCACATCACCCACCTTCACATCACGCAGGATGGAAAAACCGGGATCCTTACTCATGTCTTCCGCCTTCAGTATCCCCTGGGTATAATAGCGCAGATCCAGAACCGCTCCATCCTCATTTACCGCAATAACCGTACCCGAAATAATGTCGCCCTCATTGATCTTACGTAAGGAGGCTTCTAACTCCCTCGCAAAATCGTTCATCGTTTCAGCCGATTCCGGACCGCTTGTCGCCGATACCTCTGTACCATCGCTTGTTTCTCTCAATTGTTCTTCTGTGCTCATTTTGTTCCTCACTTTACTTTTCATATAATAATTTAATAAGAACAAAAGTGCGCTTCGCGCACTCACGCGGGCAAATATCCTGGGTAGCGCAACTTTTGTTCCGCGCGCGTAGCTGCGCATCTGCTTTATATCATAGGAGCATTTTCCTATGATATAGATCAACCGATTTAAATCGGCATTTTCATCACCATTTATCACTACTCGCCACTACCTATCAGTATACGAAAAATAGGCTTTATTTACAATCAGTAAATGTAAAATTTTACTATTTCATAATCTATTTTTTACCCTCCGCGCTCTATCCTTTCTGCGACAGCGAACGTTCGATCAGCCACCGGTTTTTTTTCAACCGATCATCGCCCGGTGTGATTTCCAGCGCCCGCGTAGCATGTTTTAACGCCAATTCATAATTTCCCAACTGCCATAAAGCAATCGCCGCCAGGTCATCGGGCGTATGATCCCACGCGTATCCCTGATTAACAAATGTCGGGGTTTTTTGGGTAATCTTTAGTGCCTCACTGACCATAAAATATACCGTAACCCAGTCACCCAGCGAATAGGCCTCTTTCGCACATTCCACATAAGCGTCCCGCATCTTTGGCTCTTCCGCGATCGCACGGTAATACCACCGATAGGCCTCCGCATTATCACCCAGTTGCCGATAACTTTTTGCGATCCAGCGCATCGCGGCACACCGCTCTTCTCCCCACGTGGCATTAGGCATCGCCAGATAGCGGGTCATCGCGGCGATACAATCGTGCCACTGACCCGCATACATGTATTCCCGGCCCAGATAATATGCCATCCGTGTATCCTCGACGTCCTCCCGGGCCCCCATCTCCAGCAGTCCCAAGTAGGATGACCGCGACTTTTTCGCATCGGGATAATGGTCAAGGATCAAGCCCGGAATAAACACCTTTCTATCCGACCGGTAGTCTTCATTCGGGATAAACTGTAAATACTCATGGGCCGGACACCGCCACTGATAGCATCCGGGCACATGGATCTTAAAATAAATGAACTGTGTATTGGGGGTGTTATCCGGATTAAGACTCCAGTTATATAAGTAATTTCCCATCGTTTTGCCCGGTTGCCAATGCTCTTCGATCAGCGCCCGCCATCCGGGGCGCAACACCTCATCCAGGTCGGTGCATACCGCAATATCGGTGTCGCCGGGCACATTCGCCAATGACCGATTGCGTGCCACATCAAACCGCCATGGTTTAATCTCCTCGCAATAAACCACCGCTCCCCGTGCCCGTAGCTTATTGACCGTCTCATCGGTCGAACCGGTATCGGTAACAATAATCTCATCGGCCTCCGCCATTGAATCCATCCAGCGATCAACAAACTGCTCCTCATTTTTACAGATGGCATATACACATATTTTATATTTGTTCATTTTTATTGATATTCCTTTCACGATCGGTATTTTCGGTAAGTCGGTTTCACTTACCGGTTGGTAATGTATTATATTCATTCAAATTTGATTGTGTTATCGCCCGTGTAAACTTATCAATCGTTACACAACCGTCATCAAAAAGGGGGCTATTTTTGCCCCCTATTTCTCATACCCAAGCTTAAGATCTTTTCCTGCCAAAAATGCTTCCACATAATCAACCTGATGAACCGCCGCCTTGGCAAAACTGACGTATGGTCTTGTTAGGGCTAGCATCGTATCTTTCCTCATACAATCGTCATAATCTTTTCGCCACACCCTCCTGTCAAAAGGCTCTAATTGCTCTCGAAATCTCACCGTCAAAAAATCCTGCCACTTCGCACTCTGATCGGATACACGCGTTTCAAAAATAGCCTTTATATCATTTGTATATTCACTATTAAGATCAAAATAGGTATCCGGCGTAAACACCTCTCCATTTTTTATACACATCAGCGCATGCACCATCTGGGTAAAGGCACTATAAAAAGATTCCTGATTATCTCTGACCAGATAGGCAGCTTCCCCTTCCAGATTTTCTTTCCACACTGGCTTATAACGATATTTCATAAATCCATAATCGGGCAGATGACCGATCCGCCCATGCCCTAAGTAGGCCACGCCATCATAGCGGCTACCACCGAGCATGTATAAATATGAGTTCCCGCTGATATTGTCTGATAATTGTAGATGAGAAAACTTAACTTTGCGCCAATTGTTCCCCACCATTTCTTGAACTTCATCCTTCACTTCATTTATATGCCATGCCGGCCAGCCAACATAACTTTCATGCGCCCATGTATCGGCAAGAACGTGCATCCTCAGTCCGATCATCTGATAGAAGTATTGATGAGTTTTGTGTTTTTCTATATCGTTGATCATCCCGACCGCCGACTCACTGTTCGGTCGGCACATCAACCTAAATTCATTTTCTTCAAAATCCTCAAACTTCCACGACCCATCCGTTAAAGGACCCTCATATAAAATCTCCCGATTAAAATTACCCGGCAAGAAGTGAAAGCACATCCACGCCCGCCGCACGTCACATAATTGTTCCGCTGTCCAGGGCAGGGGATTAATATAATAATTCGCCACCTCCGAGTTTGATTGGATGGTGGGAACCGGCAGAAACGCCACACTATCGGTCAACATTTCTTTATCAAATTCATCAACATATTGTGCCGCATAGGCAATAACCTTTGCTTCACCTTGATCGTAACCGGCTATCCGCGCCGCTGTATATGTACCATAATAATGAAAATCAATATTCATCTTAATAACCGCACCTTCCCACTACTTGTTTGATAAAATTTAATTATTGATCAAAATTTCATTTTTTTTATTTAGATTGTAGTTACTGTCAATCCCACTGGGCAAAAAGGGTGTCATAAACCGCAGACAATAGCCGTCCGCTTCGATGACACCCTTAATCCCCTTATTTTACGGGGTAAAATTTACCGATCAAGCCGTCATAGGCAACCGTATGCTCGGTATCCATTCCCTCATATTCAACCGGCAGTGATACACTCATGACATGGCTGACGATCGTACCGTCATTGATGTCGCCACGCAGATAAATATCGATCTTCTCAATCGGGGTCATATCGGCGCTTTGTCCGAAAGGTACACTGACCGCATTGATCGGGTGGTTGGCGAAAGCGATGCCATTAACCACCACACTTTGTGCCAGACCAAAGGTCAGTGCGTCATAGCCGGTCATCTGATTGCGGATCGCATAGGTATTGTTGCCCAGATCATTGGCCGGTACGGCATTACGAAAATACCCGTCTTCAAAGTCATAACGGATCTTGGTCGCTGCCTCCTTGTCCGACAATTTATTGATAACGGCACCGCCCTGGATTTCCGATGATGAAGAATAGACGGCAAAATTATTTTCCCAGTCAATGGTATTGAACATAAATGGCCGGAAGCTAACCCATACCACCTGTGAACTTTCGGCGCCTGCCGTGTGCTTGATCACAACCACCTTTTCATTGGCCATATAAATGGTCTTTAAATCCTTTTCATTAAATTTAATGTTTAACCGATAACTTGACATAGTTCGCTCTCCTTTTACTTTTTTTGATTTGCTTTTTTTGATTTGCTTTTTTAGTTTGCCTGGGGCACTCAATTAATTGGGAAGAATTTGCCGATCGCGCCATCATATGTAATCGTGTGCTCACCCTCAGAACCGCTATACTCCACCGGCAGGGCAATACTCATGATACGGCTGATAACGGTAGAGCTTCTGATATCATTACGCAGGTAAACATCCACCTTCTCCACCGGTGTCATATATGCGCCCTGGCCATATGGCACACTGATGGCATTGATCGGATGATTGACAAAAGCCTGGCCGTTGACCGCAACACTCTGCGCCAGACCAAAGGTCAGCGCATCATTGTCCTTCATCATGTTCTTAACCGCGTAGGTGTTTTCCGCCAATTCATCGGTCGGGATAGCATTGGCAAAGTAGCCTTTACTCAGCTCATAAACAATCTTCGTTCCGGCATATTTGTCGGATAATTTACTGATGGTTGCCCCCCCTTGTATCTCGGTGGTTGACGCATATACCGCAAAGTCATTCTCCCAATCGATCGTGTTGTGGATAAACGGTTTAAAGCTTACCCATGCGACCTGATTGTTTTCTCCCGCCGTCGTGTGTTTGACCACGATCACCTTTTCATCGGCATTGTAAATGGTTGACAGATCTTTTTCTGTAAACTCGATATTTAATCGATATTTTGCCATTCTCACTTCTCCTCTCTATTGCCATAAGCTTCTTTTATCCATGCATCTTCTTGATTTTTGATGCATGTCCTCTTTGGCTTTTTTCACCCTGCCACCAGATGCTTTATCGCGAGGTTTTTATCGGCTTTTATTAGCTTTTATTAGTATCAGCTTTTATTACGCCCGTTAAGTGATTTACCCGACCGGTTCCTTCGTATATTCCTTAATATTATCTCAGCATTTATCAACCTATGACTATAAAGACCAATTTTACTTTTTAATAAGGCAGAGAAAAATTTTTTTTATGATCTTCAAAATTTTTGCCCACAAACCATCACCCAACCACTTTTCATTATCGATCGCACGATAGATTTCCATAATTTCTTTACCATAATCTTCACCTGCGCCAATAACCTCATCATCGAGAGCTTCCTGTTGACCAAGCTGCTCGATCGTCCAGGCGCTACCCCTTTCCACTTCATCAAAAAAAGGATCGACACAACGCTTTAACAGCGGGCCATTGTCCGCGAGGGCTTTCAGATGTTGGATATGAGCCCGGATACCCTCTCTGGGGGTTGCAAATTCTACCCTCAGACATTTGTGGTCAACCCAATCGATAAAGCAGAAATTATTGTGCGCCAGCACGGTGTTCCGGTCTTTAAAGGTAAAATTACCGGTCTCCAGACACGCCTGACAGAAAGCCAGATCGCCACGTACTCCCTCAGCGTCGCCCTCTTCCAGATATATCTGGGCATAGAGGTGGGCAAAAAGTCGGGCATTCGCATTTTTACCAATTAAATACTCTTCCATTTTGCGCACCGTCAATACATTGTCTCCCATGATCGACGTCCCGCCACCGCCACTATCCAGGAACGATAAGAATTTTTTCCATGTATATTTGCCCTCATTATAAACAAACGGATTGGGACATATTTTCCCGGTCACATCATAATGACGGATAACCTTTGTCAGTGGTATTTTGTACTTAAGCTGCAACGAACGCACCAGTTCTATCGTTGACAAAACGGTTTTATCGGTAAAATACCAGTCGTGATCGGTTGCCGACATTTTTTTCTCATCCTGCTTACAAACACACATTTCAATTCCGATGGAGTTGTCATTGCGGCACTCCGAATGAAGGTATTGTCCCTTTGTACCACAGTGCCATGCCACATCCTCATCCAAAACGCTCTGCCAGATATCGCCATGACGCCCCACAAAAT
>JAITWD010000298.1 GCA_031285465.1 Lachnospiraceae bacterium | reverse complement strand
AACAACCGAAGCGGGTTAAAACCTATATGATCGATTACGGCGGTGCCAATGTGGCAAAGCCGCTTCATGTCGGTCATCTGCGTTCAGCAATCATCGGAGAGAGCATTAAGCGGATCGTGCGTTACGCTGGACATAAGGCGATCGGTGATATCCATCTGGGCGACTGGGGATTACAGATGGGGTTGATCATTATGGAGCTGGCGGAGCGTCAGCCAGGTCTTGTCTATTTTGATGCCGATTATCAGGGTGGATATCCGGCAGAGCCACCGTTTACGATCGGTGAGCTGGAGGAAATCTATCCGGCGGCCAGTAAGAAGTCCAAGGAAGAGGCGGCTTTTAAAGAAAAGGCTATGACGGCGACTTTGCAATTGCAGAATGGCCGACCGGGCTACCGCGCCTTGTGGCGGCATATCATGGCGGTTTCGCTGGCCGATCTGCGCAAGAATTACGATCGTCTGCAGGTAGAGTTTGATCTGTGGAAGGGGGAGTCGGATGTGCAGGAGGAGATCGCACCGATGGTGGCCGATCTGAAGGCGGGTGGTTTTGCCTATCTGAGTGACGGCGCGTTGGTGGTGGATGTTAAGGAGGACAGTGATACCAGAGAAATCCCGCCCTGTATGATCCTGAAATCGGATGGTGCCTCACTATACAACACTACCGATCTGGCGACCATTCGTGTGCGGATGCGGGAATACGCACCGGATGGACTGATCTATATGACCGATAAGCGGCAGGAACTTTATTTCGAGCAGGTGTTTCGCTGTGCCCGAAAGACCGACATGGTCGCACCGGAAACCGAACTGCGCTTCCTTGGCTTTGGGACGATGAATGGTTCGGACGGCAAGCCGTTTAAGACCAGGGACGGTGGGGTAATGCGATTGGAAAATCTGATCGCCGAGATCAATGAGGAAATGTATAAGAAAATTATGACCGGTCGGGAAATGTCCGCCGAAGAAGCCAGCCAAACCGCCGGTGTGGTGGCACTGGCAGCTTTGAAATATGGTGATCTATCCAATCAGGCGGCGAAGGATTATATCTTTGATATCGATCGGTTTACCTCCTTTGAAGGAGATACCGGCCCCTATATCTTATATACGATCGTGCGGATCAAATCGATCCTGGCGAAGTATGCCGAGCAGGGGGGCATATTGAAAAAAGGGAGCTTCCGGGTGCCGGACAGTGCCGCGGAAAAGGATCTGTGCCGGATGCTGGCCGGTTTTACCGCGATGCTCGAGGTGGCATTTGCGGAGATCGCACCGCATAAAATATGTGCCTTTATCTATGAGTTAGCGAATGTTTTCAACAGCTTTTATCATGAAACCAAGATTTTGACCGAAGAGGATGAGGAAAAGAAGCAAGGGTATTTGTCCTTGCTGGATTTCACAAGGCAGATGTTAGAGACCTGCATTGATCTGCTGGGCTTTGCGGCACCGGAACGGATGTAGAGGAGAGGCGCTGATGGGTATCCAAAACTTTGATGATTTTTATAAGGAGCTCAAACAAGCCGGATTTTCCGCTGGGATGGGCAATGCTGAGGGGATTTATAGCGTGATACCGTTTGGCTGGAATGAGCTCCCGCCCTATGAGACCGAAGTAAGGTGGCACACCGGGGTGGCAAAAACCGATCCGTGGGAATGGCGGATGCGGGTGTTAGACGAGAAGGATGATGTGGCATACGCGAAGATTTTTTTTAAGAAAAGCGGCTTTATTACTAAGGAGTGGTATCCTTACTTCTTAGCGGCACGTCGCGAGGGGATGGACCTGGAGGCGGAGTATCGCGAAGGGCGGATAAGTGCCTATGCCAGGCAGATCTACGATCTCTTCACCGTTACCGACCGTTTACCGGTGGATGAGATGAAGCGGTTGATGGGGAGCGGAAAGGACGATAAGGCACGGTTTGACCGGGCGCTGGTCGAGCTACAGATGAAGCTGTATCTGACCATGAGTGGGCGGCGGTCCAGGGTGACCAATGACGGTCAGGAGTATGGCTGGGCCTCGACCGTTTTTACCACGACCGAACATTTTTGGGGAGAGGAAGTATTTACGGCGGCCGCGGCGATCGGTAAAGAGGAGGCGGCAGCGGCGATCACGGAGCAGGTGTACCGGTTGAATCCGGATGCGGAGGCGAAGCGGATCGTGAAATTTATTGGATGAATGATAAGGTGGTTTTGTAATGGACAGGCCTCATCCTGGCAGCTAGTGGTTGCCAGGGGGAGGCTTTTTTATATCATAGGAAAGGCTCCTATGATATAAAAACGATGCGCAGCTACGCGCACTTTTGTTCTTGCCTGATGTGGTTACCTAAAAGTAAGGTATAAACTTTTGGGTAACCACCAGCACCAACTAAGTAGTATCATTAATCCAGATCATACGTATGCTCAAAAAATAAAAACTAAAGGGTGAAATAATTATGGAATGTGAAGAAAGAGGAACAGTGAACTTTTATAATTACTGTGGTTGTTGTAACAAAGGCGATGCCGGCGGCATCACCTATTCAACCACCGAGGTATTGACCGGTGATACATGGATAGACGGAAAGCCGATTTATGCACAAGTGTTTACCGGTAGCATAACCGCAGCCGCCAATACACGTAGCATACAGACCATTGCGACGATCAGCGGAATAGATAAAATCCTTGAGTGCGGTGGCTGGATGAACATCGGATCTCAGGGGGTGTTGTTAGTGGGATCAGTGGTTGGTGCAGAAGTGCCAAGTAATTCTATGGCAAGATATGCTGGTGTTGTGTTATACAACGATCAATTAAGTCTGGTTGGCATGGCCACGGAAAACCGCACAAACGCACCGTATGAGCTATGTGTCAAATATACAAAGTAACCATACATACACAGAGGGGCGATCGCACTAATTACTTAGTGTGAGCGCCTCTTTATTTTCCGATCGTGTCCACGAAAAGTCCACAAATGACCAGTTTTCACACCAAAAAATTAGGCATTTAAAAAAATAAAAAAGCTTGTAACACTAATGTGTACAAGCTATAATAACGAGTAGCGAGAAAGGGACTTGAACCCCCGACACTACGGGTATGAACCGTATGCTCTAGCCAGCTGAGCTATCTCGCCATATTAGTGGTCAATATCTGACCCGCTCTGCTAGTATACAATTATGGCAGGGGGGTTGTCAAGTGTTTTTTTGAAATCATAAAAAATCATAAAGAACATCTTAAAATCATCGGAAATCATAAAATCACCCCAAGTATGGGTGACCAATAGCATTAAAAACAGATTTTATCCATAGGAGAAAAATATGCCACAAAATCACGAATATACCGATAAGAGCTATAAAACCCCCCGCTTACTGCTGTGGGTGCTTATTTTTATGGTGACCACCATGGCGGGATGTTCATCAGAAAGAGCTGACGATATCAGTGCCCCTGATCCGGTGCAAAAACTGATCTCATCACTAACTTTAAACCCATCGGCAACGGTATCAGCAGTACTGCCATCGACAACATCCACACCGCCGACAACGCCCTCAATAACGGCCACCACATCGTCATCGCCGATAACGGTAACGCCCTCAATAACGGCCTCAATAACGCCCTCCATATCGGCATCGCCGACAACGTCAATGCCTTCAATCCCACCTACCGCATCGACACCACCGATAACGATAGCGCCCTCAATTACACCTACTGCATCGGCACCACCGGTTACGCAAGGACCGAACGCCGGTTATCTGATCGCTATCGATCCCGGACACCAGGGCAGGGGCAACAGTGAACAAGAACCGATCGGCCCCGGTGCCGATGAAAGCAAGGCGAAGGTGGCATCCGGAACCCAGGGGGTATCCACCAAGGTGCCGGAATATGAACTGACCCTGTTAGTGGCATTTAGGCTGCGTGACCAACTGACTGCCCGCGGTTATCAGGTTATCATGATCAGAGAATCACATGACGTCGATATCAGTAATCGTGAACGTGCCGAAAGAGCAACCGAAGCGGGGGCGGATATATTGGTCCGCCTACATGCCAACGGATCGGAAAGCAGTGACGCTGCCGGGATCACCACCCTTTGTCCGTCGGCCGGGAATCCCTATATCCCCCACCTGTATGAGCCAAGCCGAACCCTATCCGAGTCGGTCCAGGCGGCGCTGATCACGGCGACGGCGGCTCGTGACCGTGGGATTACCGAAGCGGACAACATGAGCGGGATCAACTGGGCCACCATACCGGTGACCATCGTGGAAATGGGTTTCATGACCAATCAGACGGAAGATGAATTGATGCAGACGGAGGACTATCAGCAAAAATTAGTGGAGGGGATGGCCAATGGTATTGATGAATACTTTGCCCTGGCATCCGAAAAAGCGTCCTCAGCGGAAGCGCTTCTTAAGGGGTATCCTTTCTAGGGAAACGCTGATTAAATCAGTGTTTCCCTAGAAAGGCCCTTGGGGATCATCTGGATAAAATATGTAATCAATCGTCGTCCATCCACCATCTCGGTTTCATCGGGGCGAAAAACCATCCGTTCAGGATGCCACTGTACGCCGATTATCGGCAGGGTATCATGGCGCAGTCCTTCAACGGTGCCATCTTCGGCGAATTGTATATAGGACAGGTGTCGTCCCGGGGTCCCGCAGCCTTGATGATGGGCACTATTGACGGTAAAATGAGTACAGTAGAGGTTAGCCAGAAAGGAATGCTCCCGTGCCAACGTGCCGTGTGCCTGATCATGACCGATATATTCATGGGTCGCATGACAATCAAGGTGTTGGATAATATCGCCGCCAAAAAAAACATTAATGATCTGCATCCCTTTACATATACCCAGGATCGGTTTTTTGCGCAGGACAAATTCTTTAAGTAGCATCAGCTGGATGCGATCGAGAGAACGGTCAATCGTCCGGGAACCATTATTAAGCTGGCCGAAAAGCACCGGATCGATATCATCACCACCCGGCAACACCAGAGCGTCATATTCATCCGGGTAGGGAACATTAAGGTCGGTTTGGGGAAAGACACCGGGCATAGTTAGCGCCTTTTCATAATTTACGGTCTTTTCGGGATATCCGGCGATCAGGATTTTTTTCATAGACACTCCTCCATTATATTTTTATAGCACGCGAACTTTTGTAAAAACCTCCAGTATTTTTTTATTAAGAACATATTATCATATGTGATTATTTTTAAAATGTGCTATACTAATGGTTGTGAGATCACGCCGTGCGAAACAATCGGCGGTATCAAGGGGGTGACCCTGCATTATAAAATGCACCGGAGCGTCTAAGGAAATACTGATTTAATCAGTGTTTCCTTAGAGAAGTAACCGGCAAGGAGAGACGATATGCGGATAGGAATGGGATATGATGTACATAAACTGGTATCGGGACGCAGGATGATCATCGGCGGTGTTGAGCTACCATATGAATTGGGGTTACTGGGACATTCCGATGCCGATGTGCTGACCCATGCGGTGATGGACAGTCTACTCGGTGCGGCGGCGCTAGGTGATATCGGACGGATATTTCCCGATTCCGATCCGAGTTATCAGGGGATTTCATCGCTTAAGCTGTTGGCGCAGGTAGGAAAGCTACTGGAGGAGAATCTGTTTTTCATTGAAAATATCGATGCAACCATCATTGCTCAGGCACCCAAAATGGCCCCATTTATTAACGAAATGCGTACCAAGCTGGCACGGGAATTGGGGATCATGGTAGAGCAGATCAACATTAAGGCGACAACCGAGGAGGGGTTGGGTTTTACCGGCAGTGGTGAGGGGATCGCCGCCCAGGCGATCGCGCTGTTGACCACACCATTTAGCGCGCCATCGTTCATTCCACCGTCGCTTGACGCCGGTGCGGGGGACGGTTCGGCACG
>JAITWD010000020.1 GCA_031285465.1 Lachnospiraceae bacterium | reverse complement strand
TAGGATGCACTAGGGTGTGTCTGAAAACTCATTGCACTGTTCTGCACGCCCCACTTAGCGGTCTGAAAGCGCCAAAATCAGGGGGCGTAGCCCCGCTACGCCTCCGGATTTTGGCACTTCCATACCACTAAGTGGAACGCACAGACCAGTACCAGAGTTTTCAGACACACCCTAGGGAAACGCTGATAAAATCGTTTCCCGCGCCGGATTTAAAAGTAAAAACCAAAGACCGATAGTTTGAGCAATCATAGATTTTTCAATTTTTTATTCAGGCAGTTTCGCAAGTAGAACTTGCGAAATGCATGGGCGATAAAGGAGATAAGAAAAAATGACCGATAGACATACCGCTATGGACAAAAATGAACTGCCGGAGGGCCCGGAGCTTAAAATTGAGGGACGCAATGCCGTTATTGAAGCCTTTCGGGCGGGTAAGCCGATCGACAAGCTCTTTATTCTGGAGGACTGTCAGGACGGTCCGGTGATGACCATCAAGCGCGAGGCGCGAAAGTGCGGGACACAGGTGAAATATGTTACCCGCGATCGTTTGGATCAGTTATCAGAAACCGGCAAGCATCAGGGGGTTATTGCCTGGGCAGCGGCCTATCAGTATAGCTCGATCGAGGATATGCTGGCGGCTGCGGCCAAGAAAAACGAACCGCCCTTTTTGCTTTTCCTGGATAATATTGAGGATCCGCATAATCTGGGGGCGATCATCCGAACCGCGAATCTTGCCGGTGCCCATGGTGTGGTCATTCCTAAAAACCGGGCGGTGGGACTGACCGCGACGGTGGCGAAGACTTCGGCGGGGGCACTTAATTTTACCCCGGTGGCCAAGGTGACCAATCTGGCGGTAACCATCGAAGAATTAAAGCAAAAGGGAATGTGGTTTGTTTGCGCCGACATGAACGGAGTGCGGATGTACGATCTGGATCTTAAAGGCTCCATCGGTCTGGTCATCGGTAGTGAAGGCGGTGGGGTCGGTCGTCTGGTCAGGGAAAAATGTGATTATGCCGCGGCGATCCCGATGGCCGGCGACATTGATTCACTCAATGCCTCGGTTGCTGCCGGTGTTTTAGCCTATGAAATTGTTCGCCAGCGCCTAACGTGAAGAAGCCTCGCAGGCGAAGCTTCTTCACGCGGAAGAATGACTCTGGGGAGCCATTCTTCCAAGCTTTTCAATGAACTTTTGTGCTGTCTTTGGTGGCATGATTTTAACATGTTTTGAGTGTGGCTAAGCTGTGGATAGGTATAAGGATAGGTATAATATGAACGAAGGGTATAAGCAATTTTCCGATGAGGAATTAATGGATCGGCTTCGTGACGGAGAGGAAGCGATCACCGACTTTATCATGGAAAAATACAAAAATCTTGTCCGCAGTAAGGCGAAAACCATGTTTTTGCTTGGCGCTGACAGTGAGGATTTGATCCAGGAGGGAATGATCGGACTTTTTAAAGCGATCAGGGATTATGACAGCGGTCGTGATGCCAGTTTTTTTACCTTTGCCGATCTATGTATTTCCCGGCAGATGTATACGGCGATCCAGGCATCCCGTCGCTATAAACACATGCCGCTTAACACCTATATATCGCTCTATGGTTCGAACGAAAAGGGTGAATCAGGTAGTGAAGAGAATGAATTGATCAATGCCATCGCCTCTGCATCGGAACGCAGTCCGGAGGAGTTACTTATTGATAAAGAAAATGTCGAAAATCTGGAGCGCACCATCGAAAAAGAGCTGAGTCCTTTAGAGAAGCAGGTACTCGAGCTCTATCTGGTCGGGATGAAATATACCGAAATCGCCCGAATCTTAGGTAAGGATGATAAATCGACCGATAATGCCCTTACCCGTATCAAAATAAAACTCAAAAAGGCTTTAGGAAAATTTAATATTTCGGAGTGATTTTCCGATTGTTTTAGCGAAAATAGTGTGATACTATTTCTTAGAGCACAACCGACCGACCGGTCGGCCGGTGTGGCGTTTGTAAATACAGCGAAGGTATGGTGAGCGTTATGATTGAGAAATTTAGTGTTAGGAAACCCTACACCGTTTTGGTGGCAGTGGTCATCGTTATCATTTTGGGGGTGGTGTCCTTTACTAAGATGACCGCCGATCTATTACCCAATATCAGTCTGCCATATGTTATTGTCATGACCACATATATCGGTGCAAGTCCTGAAACGGTGGAGTCGGTGGTGACCGAGCCGGTGGAGGCCGCGATGGCAACGGTCAGTAACATAGAAAGTATCAGTTCGGTTTCCAGCGAGAATGTTTCAACGGTCATTATGGAGTTTTCCCAGACCGCCGATATGAACTCGGTTTCTTTAGAGATCCGTGAAAGTCTTGATCAGATCAAAAGCTACTGGGATGAATCGGTCGGTAATCCCATTATCATGAAATTAAATCCCGATATGATGCCGGTAATGGTAACCGCCGTCGGTGGCGAAGGAATGACCTATTCCGAAGTCAGCCAGATGGTGGAAAGCAAGATTGCCCCCGAACTGGAAAGTCTCGAAGGGGTGGCATCGGTCAGCACCTCCGGAATTTTGGAGGAGAGCGTCCATGTTATTATCGAACAGGATAAGATCGATGCGATCAATCGGCAGGTTTTTGGCTATATCGAAGGGGAGATGGCCGATGCCGAGCAGGAGCTGGTCGATGGACGGGCGGAGATCGCCGATGGGATGGCAGAGTTAAATGAAGCACAGCAGGAATTAAATGATTCTCGAAGTGAAATAATTGACGGTTTGGCTGAGGTGGAAACTGGTAAAACCGAATTGGAAGAAGGACAGCAGGAGTTAGACGATAGGCAGGAAAGTACTGCTGCGGAACTTGCTGATGCTGAACGACAGTTGTTGACGGCGAAGGCTGACCTGGAAGCGGCCAAGACTCAGATAACCACCCAGATTGCCAGCGTTAAGTTACTTTGGGACGGATTGGATAAGGCAAGAGAAATTGCCAACCAGGCCCGACCACAGTTACAGGCCGGTTTGGATGCACTTAAGTCGCCAATAGTGTCAATTGAAAGTATCATTACCCCGATCCGGGAGGAAAAAGCACGAGTAGAGGGGGTACAGGCCATTCTGGCCGCCACGGTCAACGAACTGGCAGGACAAGGAATTGTAGTGGACATAACACCGATGACGATTGCTGAATTACAGGGGATTGGAGCGCTGTTGCCGCCTGATGTTGAACCGCCGGGTCTAACCACACTGCTGGCTACCTTGAATGACCTTGGACTTAGCTATGGGTCATCCAAGACACTGGCTGAGGTGGTGACAGAACTGTCAGATCAGTTGGCACCATTGGAAGAACAACTTGCACCCCTTAAAGAGCAAGAAAGCCAACTACTTGATCAGCAAAGCATTATGGAAACCAAGTTGGCGGAAACCGAGGCGGTACTGCATGCGGCGACGATGAGTTTGCCGGCGGATGAATTTATTCGCATGATGGAAGGTCAGTTAAGTGAAATCAATGGAAATATCACTAAAGTTGATGAAGGGTTGGCTGAATTAAAAAAAGGTAACCTGACAGCCGCCATCGAATTTGCCAATGCCCAGACCCAGATTGATCTTGGAGAGATGCAATTGGAAAGTGCGGAAGCGCAGCTAGAAGCTGGTGAAGGACAGATGGAAACCGGTCAGGATCAGATCACCGACGGTCTTGACCAATTAAACGATGCCCTCGACCAAATCGTCGAAGGAGAAGAGCAGCTTGCCGAAGCTCGCGAAGATGCACTTGCCGATGCCGATATGCACGGGGTCCTAACGGTTGATACGGTCAAAGCATTGCTGGCAGCGCAGAATTTCTCCATGCCCGGTGGTTATGTTACCGAGGAAGGGATCGACTATCTGGTGCGGGTCGGTGACAAACCGGATGATATTGAAGCCCTTAAGGCTATGCCACTGATGAACATGAATATGGACGGGGTAGATGTCATTACCCTTGGAGATGTTGCCGATGTCTTCATGACCGATAATTCCGGCGAGATATACACCAATGTTAACGGTAACAATGGTATTTTGCTGACCATCCAAAAGCAGACCGGTTATTCGACCGGTGAGGTTTCCGATCGTCTCCTGGAGCGGTATGACCAGCTACGGCAGGAGGATGATAAGCTGATCCTGATCACCTTTATGGATCAGGGTATCTATATTGATCTGGTTATGAATTCCATCTTTAATAATATTATTTTTGGTGCGGCTCTCGCTATTTTGATCCTGATCATCTTCCTGCGTGATATCAAGCCGACCCTCGTGATCGCCTTTTCCATCCCGATCAGCTTGGTGACGGCACTGGTATGCATGTATTTTAGCGGGGTCACCCTTAATGTCATCTCGCTGTCCGGACTGGCGCTGGGCATCGGAATGCTGGTGGATAACTCCATCGTGGTTATCGAAAATATTTATCGTCTGCGCAGTGAAGGCTATTCGATGACCGAGGCGGCGATCATGGGAACCAAGGAGGTTGCCGGAGCCATTGCCGCGTCTACTTTGACCACCATTTGTGTATTTGCGCCTATTGTCTTTACCGAAGGTATTACCCGGCAGCTTTTTGTTGATATGGGTCTGACCATTGCCTATTCACTGGTGGCAAGTCTGGTGATCGCCCTGACGGTGGTTCCGGCGATGTCCTCTAAGATGATGAGTAAAGCCAAAGCCAAGCAGGAGGGTAAGCTCTATCACAAACTGGTGAATGGTTATGAAGTGGTACTGAAGCTGAGCCTTAAGTTTAAACCGGTGGTTCTGATCCTGGTGCTTTTGTTGACCGGAGCCAGTGCAGCCCTATCACTTTCCCGCGGAACCGCCTTTATGGAGGATATGGACAGTACGCAGATGTCAGTAAGTCTGACCTTCCCGGAGGATACCCTGCTTGAGCAGACCGCCCGGGTGACCGATGAAGTGGTGGCGCGGATTCGGGAAATCCCTGAAGTGACCGATTCCGGAGCCAATCTGGGAGGCGGTGGTTATGCGATGTTATTGGGTGGCGGTGGTGATGCGGCGACCAACAGTACCAATGTTTATGTGCTGATGTCCGAGGATAAAGAGCGGACCAATGTGGAAATAGCCGCCGAGTTGAAAGAGTCGCTTGATGATATTGTGGTGCGGGAAAATATTGAAATGAGTATCCAGACCTCGGAAATGGACATCAGTATGATGGGGGGCGATGGTGTTTCTATCCAGATCAGAGGTCGTGAACTGGATACTCTGCAAACCCTTGCGACCGACGTTGCGGCGATAGTTGCTACGGTAGAAGGAACTTCCGAGGTTTCGAACGGACTGGAGGATGCGACCGGCGAGTTACGGGTGGTCATTGATCGCAATAAGGCGATTGAACATGGTCTGACCGTGGCGCAGGTATTCCAGCAGATAGCCGCCCGCCTGTCGGAGGCAAGCAGCTCAACCGCATTGCAGACCGAGATCAGAGATTATGACGTTTATGTCAAGAATGCTGGCGATCTGGCACTCACCCGTGAGACCTTAAAGCAACTGGAAATTGATGTGACCGATCGCGATGGTAATAAAGAAAAAATCCAACTGGCGGAAATCGCCCTTTTTGAAAATAACCTCTCCCCCAGTGCGATCAATCGGATCGAGCAGAATCGGTATATCGGGGTGACTGCCAAAATCGCCGAGGGCTACAATGTCGGTCTGGTTTCGGAACAGGTGGTTGAAGCACTCGCCGATTATCCGATGCCACAGGGCTATGAGCTGGTTTTTGAAGGAGAAAATGAGTTTATTAACGAAGCGATGGAACAGCTGGTGTTGATGTTGATCTTAGCACTGATGTTTATGTTCCTGATCATGGTGGCGCAGTTCCAGTCGCTATTATCGCCGTTTATTATCATGTTCACCATCCCCCTGGCCTTTACGGGCGGTTTCCTTGGCCTATACTTAAGTGGCAGTGTGGTCAGTATCATTGCCGTGATCGGTTTCGTAATGTTGTCGGGTGTGATCGTTAATAACGGTATCGTTATGGTAGACTATGTTAATCAGTTGCGGGAGCGGGGGGCCAGTAAATATGACGCTCTCATCGAAGCTGGCCGGACCAGGCTGCGACCGGTGTTGATGACCGCTCTGACCACGATCCTGGCGATGTCAACGATGGTGGTAAGTAATGATATGGGTTCAGAGATGGCGCGTCCAATGGCGATCGTGACGATCGGCGGTCTTATTTACGGAACCTTGATGACCCTTATCGTGATCCCTTGTGTCTATGATATATTTAACCCCGAGAGGAGAAGCAAGGATAAAACGGATCGGTTGATTGGAAAAAAATTGGGTAAAATCGTCAAGAATAAAGCAGCTGATAATAAAGCAACTGATAACAAAACAATTAATAATAAAGCCGTTAATAATGAAGCAATTATGGATAGAACAGTGGAGAATGGGGAGGACAAATGAGCTTAACATTATCGCCAAAAATAGAAGCATTATTTCGGGCGGTCGATCAATTGATGTCGTCGGGTGCCGATATCAATAGCATTACCGTTTCGCAGATCACCACTTTGGCCGGAATCGGCAAGGGGACGGCGTATGAGTATTTTACTAATAAAGAGGAGTTGATCGCCGGTGCCCTGCTGTATAAGCTAAGTAGCATCTGTTTGGAAATCCAGGAGGAAATGGAGAGTAAAAGCCGATTATATGGAAAGGTCAGCTATCTGCTGGATGCCAT
>JAITWD010000157.1 GCA_031285465.1 Lachnospiraceae bacterium | reverse complement strand
CACCCAGACTGGCATCCAACTCACGCATCCGCTCTAGTACATAACGATCACCGACCTTAGTCTGCTCAATTTTGATCTGATTAGACTCACCCATACGAAAGAAACCTAGATTGCTCATTATCGTAGCCACAATAGTGTCATCCTTAAGTTTGCCTTTTTGCTTCATGTGTAAGCCCACCACCGCCAAAATCTGATCGCCATCCACTAACTGTCCCTTTTCATCCACTGCCAGTAAACGGTCGGCATCACCGTCAAATGCCAAACCCAGGTCGGCCTTTTCAAAAACCACCCGTGCCTTAAGTTCCTCTGGATGAGTTGAACCACAATTTGCATTTATATTGGTTCCATCCGGATTATTATGCAAGGCTATCACATCGGCTCCCAGCTCCTTAAGTGCTTCTACTGAAGTATAGTAGCTGGCTCCCTCAGCACAATCCACCACTATTTTTAGACCATTAAGATTAACATTAACCGAGCGAATAGCGTGATTGATATATTCTTCTCTGGCATCGGTGCGATACTTAATTTTACCGACCCGCGCGCCCACCGGCATCTTTATATCATTCATCCCGCTACGGATAATGGCTTCAATCTCATCTTCTAACTCATCGGGCAGTTTATAACCGTTGCCGTCAAAAAACTTTATACCGTTAAATTCCATAGAATTGTGGGATGCCGATATAACCACTCCGGCATCTACCTTATACTTTCTTGTCAGATAGGCAACCGCCGGTGTAGGTACGATCCCCACATACACAGCATTGGCACCAACCGAACACGCTCCTGCCATCAATGCATTTGCCAGCATATCACTGGAAATACGGGTGTCACACCCCACCATGATGGTCGGACGATGCTCATTTTGTCTGGTCAATACCGAAGCACCCGCCTGCCCCAATTTCATCGCCAATACTGGCGTAAGCTCATCATTCGCAACCCCTCTGACTCCGTCAGTCCCAAATAATCTACTCATTATCCTCCATTGCGGTCACATGTAACAATACTTCGACCGGTTCGGTACTGCTGACTTCTGGTACTAAGTTTAATGTAACCGTCGTGGTATAAAATCCTTCGACCATTTCTTCCATATCTCTTTGCTCCATTAATTGGGCAACATCAACTATACCGCTAACCTCGGTGCCACGCACCAAATCCAGATTACTTTGTAATCCGGTCAAGGTTATGCTCACATCCTCGGCAAGTCCGGAAATACTGCCGCTAAATCCTTCCGGCATATTGATGATGTTGATCCGGTTGCTGTCAAGACCTATTTCCTTACTGGCCCTTGGTTCAATATAAACGGTAATGGTCATTATCTCATCCGAATCATTAACCAGTTCAACTCCCTTCCCCTCCAACAGTTCCAGCAGATTTATCTCGGCAACAAAATTCTCCGTACTACCAGTTATATCCAACCGCGTTTCCGGAATCTCCACCTTATCAATATTCCGGATGGCACTACCCTGTCCTGCCACCGTGATGTGGGTTAAACTACTCTCAACCGTACCATTGGTCAGATAACCGGCCGCCGGTGTCCCCGTAAATAGAAAGTTTACCGGGATACTCTTGGTCTCCAAAATCTCAACTTCAACGCCGACCTCCCTGATATTCTGTTCAATCCGGTCGGCGGCATTTACCTGATTACCCTCTACGTCTAATAAAATTATTTCCGACTCGGTCGCAATATACCTCGTCGCACCACTTACATCAATTTCGGTCTCCGCACTGACCACCGAATTGATCAGTGATTCCGGCCCTGTTATCCGTACGACATTTTGTGTTGTGATGATATCGCCAAGTAAATAGCCTTCCGCCACTGTCCCCACCGGAACCGGATTTATTGTTATTGTCTTACTTCTTTGCTCTTCTATCTTTAGTTTGACAATGTCGATACTCCCCTCCAGTCGCGTAATGGTCTCATTATTGTTCAGCGAGAGCTTGATACCGATGGTGTCTAGGCTACTAAGATCGGCAAGATCAGCGGTGGCAACAATATTATTGGACGATATCCTGCCCAACACCGAGGTGGGGGCCCATACTGTAACCCGACCGATTATATCGGTTCCCTCCAGTACTTCATACACCTTATTTTCTTCTTCCAGCCGTTCGGTATTAATAATCTTAACGGGGATATTACTAAAAGGTTTATCGGTAACCGGATCATTAATATTGGTTACAATAATCCAAAGAAAGGCGGCAAAGACGAGTGAACCTATTTTTAAACCCATATTTTGAGTTAATTTAAATTTCATATTTACTTTTCCTCATCCCTTTTCAGTCTTTGGTTTGCTCTTCCGCCTCTTTACCTTCTTCTCTTCAGTTGGCTTATCCTGTACGATCCCAAGCGATATCTTTAGTCGCTCTACATCAACATTTCTTTCCATTTCACCTTCATAAGCAATACTGATCTTTCCGGTTTCCTCCGATACAATAATAGTCATGGAATCGGTCACCTCAGAAATCCCAATTCCCGCCCTGTGACGGGTCCCTAACTCCTTGCTTAGTGCCATATTATCTGATAACGGCAGGTAACAGGTCGCTGATACAATCCGATTACCCCGAATGATCACCGCCCCGTCATGTAACGGCGTATTATGTTCAAAAATATTGATCAGTAACTGACTGGACACCACTGCATCGATATCGATACCGGTCCGTTCGTAATCTCTAAGCGTATTTTTTTGCTCAACTACTATCAAAGCTCCTGTTTTTACACGACTCATTTCCACGCAGGCTCGGGCAATCTCACCAATGGTAGCATCAGAAAAACGCCCCGATTCCACTTTACTATTTTCAAATGGAATGATTGATGACAGAATGTTTTTCCTTCCCAATTCCTCTAGAGCTTTACGCAACTCAGGTTGTAAAATAACGATAACGGCCGTGACGGCCACCACTGTAATATTTCGTGCAATCCACAAAATTGTATTCATCCTAAATAATACCGCAATCAATATAAATACGGCAATTACTACAATACCTTTAAGCAGAGACCATGCCCTGGTATTTTTAATCCACACCATAACATTGTACGCCAAAAAGGAGATAATTAATATCTCCACTATGTCGGTCCATTTTACATATTCTGGAACCGCCATTAAGGTGTTATTAAATAAATTTTCAAGCTGTTCCATGTTCTACGGATCTCCTATCCGATAATTCGGTCTAATAAAATTGTGCGTTTATTATCGTGGCCGTCGCTTTGCCGAATGAATTTGCTTGACCGTTCGCGAAGGCGCTGCCACCGTTATTTTGGGTACCGCTTTTACATAATAATAATATTCATCATCTTCAAACTGAACCGACTCCGCCCGGCTATAATCAATATTAAAGGCAAAAAACTCAACTATCTTTACAATCCCTATTGACACCGCCGTCCCGATAATGGCTCCCAACACCGATACCTGTGTATCTAAAATAAGATCGCCCAAAAGCAGAATAACAATATCAACCAGTGCACCGGCAATGGCTGCTATCATCCATGCATGGTCTATGGCCATACGACGGATTACATAAACAACTATGATTGTTACCGCAAAAGCCACCACGGTCACCATCATCGCCTTATTATTGATAATTCCATCAATGATATACCGGAATTTGGTCGCCATATCATCCGCCGACATTCCGGACAACGCGGTCGCATTATCCGCAATAAAGTCTACTGAATAATAAATGATAATACCACAGGCGGTTGAAACTGCCGCTAAAGGTGTGCCTAGCATTCCCATTGAAATGGGGATCACATAAGGAATCTTCAAAAAAAAGCAGACCGGCATCAGTAATACCACCAGTGTATCTCGAGGTGAAAATCGAAAATATAAAAGAAATAGTAAAAGCATTATCGCCAGCACCACAATGGCGCACTCCAAAGAAACTGCATATAAGTGGGCAACTATGAACAACGCTCCGACGAAAATAATAAAGTTGATCGGCATAAAGGAGCACATCAAAGCAACAACCAACACCACTGCAAAATTGTCTAACCTGGTCATGTAGCCGATGGACCCGTTAATCATCATCAGAATAATCGTTGACATGAGGAATTTCCCTACTGGCAACAAATAAACCTCATACTTGGCAATAAAATTTTTAATGTACTGTTTAGCAACAAGTAAGCTTGTCATATTGTTTTCCTTTTCTGTTAAACTTTGGTATACCGTGAGTGCGGTACTACCCTTATCGTTTATAAACCGCTCCGCCTTATACTACCGATGACCGAAAGATGGGTCAGCGATGTACTAATTCTTATCATCATACATCTGTGAAAGCTTACGCAGATTCTGATAATAATTTTTCAGACTTTTTTTTGCTTTCTGATACCGATAAGAGTAAATAAAATAAGAAAGCACTCCGTAAACACCTAAAATGATCAGGTAATACTTCAGAAGTTCTTTACCAGTCGCAATCAAATCCATCTCATAGATATCCAACACCAATGTTTCAAAGTTATAGAATGCATATATTCCAACTATAATAAAAAAAGCAATGGTAATACTGATTACCGACTTCAATACTTGAAAGCCAATGTAGTCGCCTCGGAAATATTTTCCAATCGCAACATTCTTTTTTCCTGATCCTTTTTCATATGATGCCAAGCGGGTCATCAAGATGAGCTTTTCTTCATTTATCATTATTATCCTCTTGTAGATATTGTTTTTGAACCTGCCAGACATTAAATAAAATCAGCAACGCGCCTTCTTTATTGGCAACTCACCGGTCCAAAAACCTCATACGATCACGCTCACTCGGTGTCTTTCTTGGTTCCGGTTGAATCGGCATCTCTTTTTTGTAAGCGCTGCTTAAGTTATTGGCCATTTCCATTTTGCATTTTTCGCAATATACCCCGGCTCTGATCATCGCACCGCATTTTTCACAGTTTACACGGATGGGGGAGTCTTCGGCAAACTGCAAGCGCTCTTCCCTTATCCACTGATGTATCTGGTTCACCTCAACTTCGCAATCCTCAGACACGTCATTAATACTTGCCAGTCGATGGTCTTGTATATACTTCTTTACCTCTTGAAATTTCTTTTCCCGTTCTTCCCGGCATAACGGACACATAGCCGGACCTGCCACATAATTAAAAAGCCGTCCACAGTATCTGCAATTACGTACATTCATTGTCATACCTCCTTGAAAATTACATTTGTCAATTATGAAATATTTAACTTATCGACTTCTTTTCATGATAATGCCAGTAGTCGATGGTCTATAAAGCCTCTAAAGCAGTAGAACACTCTAAAACACCACTATTAACGCAAATATGCCTACGTACAATTAAACTCCACCTATCACACTAAATTTCCTTGACCAATTGACAATGCAACAAAATAAACCCTTCGCACTCCCACACGCCTTAATTCCACAGCAATTGCATCAATCGTGCTACCCGTAGTATAAATATCATCAATTACGGTAACCGTATCTAATTTTACATCATTTCGAAAAATTTTGAAAGCCTTTTTCAAATTATTTTGCCGTTCGGTCGGGTCTAGTTCTTTCTGTGGCGTCGTTTTTCGCTGCCGGATCATTAGTTTGTCGGCCACTGGTATACCTAATTCCCGTGAAATTGCCTTTGCGAGTACCGATGCTTGATTGTAACCGCGCTCCCGCATTCTTTGACGATGAATGGGCACCGGCAGTAACACATCCGATTGCAAACTCTTAATTTCCTCTCCCAAATACTTGCCCATCTCTCTTCCGTAAAAATCGGCATACTCACGACGCCCCTGATACTTAAAACGATAAATAGAATCGGCAATACTTCGATAATCATATAAAGCCATCCCCCGATCATACATATGTTGGCGACCTATACAATCATGACAATATTCCACTGCTGTCATAAGCTTTTTGCCACATTTCATACAGATCGGGTCGGTGATGTATTTGAGACGAGGACGACAATGCAGGCAGATCAATCCCTCGCTACTTCTGACAACGTCATCACAAACAGGGCAACGGCGCGGAAAAAATATGTTGATCATACCTTCTATTTTATTTTTTAAAATAATTTCCTTCATCAACTTGTTTATTTCAATCCTATCCTTGTTCAATAATTACTTATTTTCTCTATTGCAATCCTATTCCTCAAATAGTCTCTTTCATTATCTTTTCCATTTCAATAACCCGGTCATGCAAACTGGTATGTCGATTATTTTGTGAAACATTCATGATCATATCATTGACCGTTCCCCTCCCCCCCAAGATGGTCACACACCTTCTGGCTCTGGTAACTGCCGTATACAGTAAATTGCGGTTAAATAACATTCTTGGACCGGATAACAATGGCAGAATGACCGCTGGATACTCGCTCCCCTGAGCCTTATGAATAGTGATCGCGTAGGCAAGTTCAAGTTCATCCAATTGACTAAAAGTATAGGTAACCCGTTTTTGCTCGTCATACTCTACCACCAATATGCCGGCCTGCTCGGTTATTTCAACGATAATACCGCTATCACCATTAAAAACACCGGTCCCACGGTCGATTGTAATACCATAACGACTTACTACCTCCCACTCAATGGAGTAGTTATTTTTCGTTTGCATAACCTTATCACCCACTCGAAAAAACTGTTCTCCCGCATGATATTCTGCCTTATCCTTCATCGGCGGATTAAGATACTGCTGCAGTATCTGATTAAGACGTTCCACGCCCAAGCTCCCCTTGCGCATTGGTGTAAGCACCTGAATGTCAAAGGGCGTAGCTTCTACATAATCCGGCAGTTTTTCATTGATCAACTGGATCATGTGTTTATAGATAATATTTGCATCACTTCGTTCAAGAAAAAAGAAATCGCGACTTTTATTATCCAAAGTGATTGCTTCTCCCTTGTTAATATGGTGTGCATTAACAACTATGTCACTTTCTAC
>JAITWD010000140.1 GCA_031285465.1 Lachnospiraceae bacterium | reverse complement strand
AGGAAACACTGATTAAAGCAACGTTTCCTTAATGAAACTTTTGGTGAACTATGAAGGTGCTAAGTAGTTACGAAATTAGGATCGATCAGGAGAATAAGCATGGGTGAGCGAATAACGGTGGGCGGGATTAAAAATAATCCGGCGATAGATAAGATAAATGAATTAGATGAGATCGATGCTAGCGATTATGCGGTTAGGTTGATGGAGCAATTATTGGTTGAAGGAGATCGGGACGGTTCATCAGGAGTGAACTGGGGTGGGAAAGAACAAGATTATGGGAATATTCCGTTACATTTTCCGATTGAAAGGATCAAATAACAGGGAGTTGGGAGCAGATGGGTGATCGGTTTTACACTAATAAGATTAATGGGATTAATGAGAGTGGCTATCGTAAAGAACGGTTCTTCGGTGACCGGTTGGGGGTTACATTACCGGCATCATTTTCCGCCCTGTCGGCGAGTGAGGCGGCAACCTTTTTTCTGTATGAAAAAAAGCCACAGGTGGTGCTAAGTGATGGCGGGCAGGTGTTTTTTAGCATGAGCATTTTAGAACAGGCATTGGGAACGGGTGAGGTACTGTCGGCGGCAGAGGGGATTATTCGGCATTTACGGCAGAGGTATCCCGGACAGGTCAGCAAGCAGCCGATCATCTGTCGAAATGAAGCGATACCGATTTGCCGTTTTACCCTTTTTTTGCCCGGCGCAGTTAAGGAGGGTGATAAGAATCATGAACTGTTTGTCTTTTCGTTTGAACGCAAATTTGCGTTGGGTAGTCTTTCTTATCCGGCGGTGGAAAAGGGTCGATGGCAGAGCTGTTTGCGATTTATGCTGGAAAGTTTCGAGTGGTTTAAGTAGTGTTTGTGGTATATGTGGTGACTATCAAGCAAGCGGTGCTTAATAGTTTACCGGTTGAGGGAGGCGGTGCGATGGGGGATAGGAACGATCATGTGGATCGGACAATTTTGCTGTTAAAGCGAAAATTGCAGGAGAAGCAACGAAGCGATAAATGGTATTTGGGGAGTAAAGCGGTTATCGTCAGGCAGGAGTCGATCGGCGGTGGTTTATATATGAAGATGCCAACACTGTTGGCGGACATGGACCCAGTCCGTGCCCGGATTATCTTTCCGCGCCGGGATCGTCCTACAATAATTAAGACCGACAAGGATAATAATGCCACACTGACAATCAAGCTGGTGCCAAGACCGGATGAGGATGGGGAATGGTCAGGAATGCCGGATAAGGAAACGGGAAGGTCGGCAATGTCGGATGTGGATGTGGAATGGACGACCAAGAAAATCAGCGATCATCTGGCTAAGGTCCATCCGCAAAATGTATTCTATGAGCATGGCATCATCAAGGGGAGACAGGGAGATTTTAGCTGGTTTGACTTTAAAGGGTTTGGCATAGAGCGGATGTATTATGGACTGATATTTGTCGGTGTGATCGATCGGCGGCTGGTGATTGGAAATTTCCATTGCACCTTTGCTGATTATGTTAAATGGAAGCCACTGGTGATGGCAATGATTGAATCGGTTGGAGTCTGCGATCAAACATATGCAGATATAGGAAAGGCAGGTTACAGGGATGAGGGATTATCAAATTAAGGTAGAGCCGTTTAGTTATATTGCGTTACGGGAACTGACGGTGGAAAAGCAGACTGGGGAACATGCCAGGGCGATAGTCCGAATACATATTGCCGATGATAAGAAGGACGAGTATAAAAATAGGCTGATCGGTCAGGCGGAGCAGTGGGTAAAGATAGCGGTTACGGGTGAAAAGGGGGAGCAGCGCACCATCTTTCATGGCGTGGTCAAAGGTTTTGGGTTTAAGGTCAGACAACACGAAACCGAGCTGTGGCTGGAATTGGTCAGCGGAACCTTTTTGTGGGATATACAGCATCATTTTAGGGTCTACCAGGATCGGTCGCTGACCGCATTAGCGGTGGGAAATTTTTTGAGTGGCGGTTATGCCGGTAGCCAATTGTTCGCCGTCAGTCAATCGATGCCGGAACTCGGTCATGTGGTGATCCAGTATCGGGAAACCGATTGGGAACTGGTGAAGCGGTTGGCGAGCGAACATAATCAGGTTCTGGTTCCGGAATCATGGAAGCAGGGGAGTAAATACTGGATCGGGATGCCGGAGGGACGCCGGCAAACCATTGAAGAGGGTACAGTACCGGAGGTTATTGAGGATATCGGTGCTTATCAGCGGGTGGCGTGCAATGGATTGGCAGGATTACAACTACATGATACATTGGAATTGACATATGAAACCCGTGAGATTTATGAAATGGGTGACTGGATCGAATACGAGGGACGACGGTATTATCTGCACAAACTATCCAGTCGGTACAGTGGCGGGGAGCTGGTGCATCACTATTATTTTAAAACGATGGCGGGGCTGGTTAACCGTACGATAAAAAATGACCGGCAGCGCGGTTGTGCCTTTATGGCAACGGTGGCGGAGGTGGATAAGGATAAAGTCCGCATTGATGTTATTGGCGATGAGAGCGGTCGGTCGGAGCGTCATTGGTTTACCTATGAAACGGTGTATTCTTCGCCGGATGGAACCGGCTGGTACTGTATGCCGGAGGTAGGTGACCGGGTCCGGCTGTATGTGCCGGGTGATGAAGCGGACAGTTATGTGATCAGTTCGGTACATCTGGAATCATCGTCCGACCGTCAGAATCCCGACTATAAATCCCTAAAGACGAAGTATGGGAAAGAGGTCTTATTTACCCCCGACCGCTTGATCATGACCAATAATAAGGGGATGATGATCGAGTTGTCGGATGGGTCGGGGATTAAGATCATCAGTGATAAGGATATCGTCATGCAGGCAGAGCAGAATATGACCATCGCCAGTCAGGGCGCATCGCTACTGCTGGCTGCACAGGAACATTTGCAGTTGAAACAGGGCGATGGGACCACGATGACCTTGAAGGAGGATATTGCTTTTACCGGTGGTGAATTTAGGATGCAGTAGCAAGGTGGAGAGGCTTAAAGAAAGGCAAAGGGGCTAAAATGGCTGGTCGTTACGAAGGAAACTATTCACAGGGGACCGAGCGTGCCAAAGAAGAAGCGCGACAGGCGGCGGCAGAGACGAAGCAGTTGGAGTTAACCGAGGCGGAATTGGATAAGGCATGGAATGAGCGGATCAAGCAAAATCAATTTCTGCCGGAATATCTGGTGGATGGGGCGCTACTTACCTGTACCAACTGTACGACCGAGCAGGTTTTGGGGATAAAAGAGACATTTTCGGCACCGCCGGGGAGCGATAGGAGCAGGCTCAATGTGACGCGTAATACAATTTCTCGTGCAGGTATACAATATTTTGCTACAGTGAAAGAATGTGAGCGATTTGTGAATATCCGACCCTTTGGGAATTGTAAGAGTCGTGCTGACCGTGATTTTGAAGAAGCGAAGATTAAGCAGGTGGAAGAGAATCTGGGGAGTAACCCGCCAGAATCGTTGGCTCCAATAAAGACGGGAACCTGTCAGTATTTGATGAACTTAGAGGATGAATGGGAAAATCTAAAGTCATATGGAGAGTACGTTTATATAGATGGTGAACGTGTAGACAAAATTACGATGGAGGCGGTGCTGTTTTGCAAGCATGGCGGGTTTATTTATCCGGTGGATTCGGGTTTTATTCCCCATGTTGGGGGAGTTAGAGTTTGGGATTCAATTATACCAGAAGAGGTAGTAGCGACCGTGAACGGGGTTACGTATACATTTTACCCATTAGATAATTGGGGAGGGGTTGGTGGGGGGAAATATCCTCCCGGTGTACAAAGAGACGCAGAAGGTCGGTATAAGATTGCAGTTGGACCCAAAATACTAAATCCGGCATATCCTGATAATGGTTTATTATGGGGTTCAGATTTTGAAGGCTTTTCTGATAAAATAGATATTGTATTAAGCAATAAACAAACTGATGAAGTTAAAATTATAGAATGCGTTGTTGTTGATATAAAAGCACATTCATATAATTCATATCCGGATGGACAGTCGTATATCACAGGGGATATTGCACGGATGGATTTTGAAAGTGGGTTGTTACAGACGGGAATAGCTTATCCAGAATCATCTAATGCATCACAAAACATGGCTTTTTCTCAATCGCATATGAATGGTACAATAGTAGAATTTTGCGGTCATGCAGTAGATTTTGATTTATCTGAATATAGATTAAATGATATAATAATTGTTGATTAAACAAAGTTGCAGTTATTGGAAAGGTGGGTATATTATTATGAGAAAAGAGAAGCATTTAATTGTTTTTTTTATGCTTATGCTGATTTTTCTATCAGCGAATGCATGTTTATCGGTTGAACCGGAAACAGAAAATGTAAATTTGCTATTAATAGACTTAAAAGAAATATCAATAAAAGTCTTCATTGAGTCGGAGCGACATAATAATCTATCAGAAAAAGAAGATGAGGTTTTATCAGAACCAGAAATCAAAGATTATATCAGTGAGATAGGGCAAATCGATGGTGATCAGGAATATGAGAGTTTTTTAGACTTTCCTTACTTTGAATTAGCTTATGTAACTGATGATATTTACGAAATCATAAAAACAGAATATTTTAAAATTGATTTTGCAAGCAACTTTAAGACCAGTGGGTCAGGAGTTAATGATTTATACAAGGAGCAATTTAAACAATTGCTTGAAAATGAAAAACAATTTCTTGATAAACAGGGCAATGCCTTATACATGAACCAATTGGAACCAGCGTATTTGTTGCTTGATGAAGATGCAAAGCCAGAAGTGAACGATAATTATAATGTAAATAATTTTCAGTTTAATTTGATGGATATGGATGGAGATGAAAAACCGGAACTTTGTGTGACCGATTGCATAGATTTACAAAGCATTTATATTTTTAAATATTTTCCGGACCAAGACCAAATTGAGTTATGGTATAAAACAAATGTTTCTTGGACCTTTTTGCATGGGAGCGGAACTTTGTATTCAAATTATGGGGGACTACGGCAGACATTTTGCAAATTGGATAAGGAAGGAAAAGAAATATTCACAATCTTTTTCTTTGAGCGAGAAGACTTTAATCGTTTGACGAACCAACCAGAGGTGGAGTATATGGTGTCATTACCTAATTATTCAGCATTGGAACAACAAATCGAAATCACAGAGGAAATCAGTCAGCAAGCATATTTCGCCAAAGATATGAATTGTTATTGTTTTAGGGTTACTAAGGAGCAATTTGATGAATTGACAGGAGAATATTTTGAAGAACAGATGATTTCGACTGAAAAAATCAAAGAGTTGACCTATAGCTACGGAGAATTGTTTGGGGAATAAAATCTGTATAGTAAAATCAGGCAGTAGAGAAATAAAAATACAATGATTAAAATAATGAAAAACAGGAGGATACATACAAAGATGCGTTTGATGTATTCGATTAGAAAAAGAAAATTTTTGTTTTTATTTCTGATATTGTTTACTACCGCATGTAATGGGGGGAATGGATCAGATAAAAAGATCGTTACTACAAGTATTTATCTTGTTGAAGATGTAATCGCTGATCAGCTAAAAATCGAAAGTGTATCATTTGCGGATAACAATAATCTAACAAACCCAGAAAATAGTACAATAACAATAGCTGACAACGATAGCATGGTATTTGAGTTGGATTACGGAAATAACAATTATTCAATTACTTTTGCAGACACAACATATATGACCGATTTATCCTATTTGCAGTGGCCGGAAAATTTTTCTTTTAGCATTATTGAAATAGCCGATATGCCTAGAGATAAATGGTGGTTGGCAGACAAAATCAATGAAAACATTAAGCAGGCAATGACTTCATGGGTAAGAGGTAAAGTAATTTATCCAGATGAATTTGAACTGTCAATTAACTGTCACACAGCAAGATATTTTTCTTTTGTCAATGCTTTTAATTACTATTATCCAAGGGCAGAGGTAATTAATGATTTTATTACCATTGACATGATAACTGGCGAACGTGTTTTTCTCAATGATTTGATTGAGATAAATGATGAGTTTGTGAGTTTTTTGAAAAATAATCAAGACAAACTATCGGGACCAGACTATCAAACATGGACTCCTGGTCCGGCGGATTTGAATTCGTATACTAATGCAGAATTGTTGGAGGAATTACATCAATGCTCATTAACGCAAGAGCAAGTTATCGAAAATGGCTATGGTTCCATTGAAGAAACAATTGGTCCGCTTATTTTCAGAAAGTCTTTTTTCCTAAGGGAGGGGATGCTGGTAATTGTTTTTGGTGATTCAGGGGGTGGGGGATCTTATATTACTTTAGATGTTAATGATATAGAACAATTTCTAAAGGTGGAAAAATGGTAAAGTAACCGGCGCCAGGGTCGGTTAGGTATGCACAGGGGAAGGCAAAGGGGTTAAAATGGCTGGTCGTTACGAAGGAAACTATTCACAGGGGACCGAGCGTGCCAAAGAAGAAGCGCGACAGGCGGCGACAGAGGCGAAGCAGTTGGCGTTAACCGAGGCAGAATTGGATAACGCATGGAATGAACGGATAAAGCAAAATCAATTTCTGCCGGAGTATCTGGTGGATGGGGCGGTGCTTACCTGTACCAACTGTACGACCGAGCAGGTTTTGGGGGTGAAAGAGACGTTTTCGGCACCGCCGGGGAGCGATAGGAGCCGACTGACGGTGACGAAGAATGTTATTTCCCGGTCGGGCGATCAGTACTTTGCGACGGTGAAGGACTGTGAGCGGACGGTTAATATTCGCCCGTTCGGAAACTGTAAGAGTCGTGCCGACCGTGACTTTGAAGAGGCGGCTATCAGGCAGGTGGAGGAGGGACTGGGTTTTAAGCCACCCGATACGGTGGCTCCATTGAAAGCGGGAACCTGTCGGTATCTGATGAACCTGGAAGACGAATGGGAGAACCTTAAGTCGTATGGCGAGTATGTCTATATTGATGAAGAGAAGGTGGACAAGATTACGATGGAGGCGGTGTTGTTCTGTCGGCATGGCGGGTTTATTTATCCGGTGACCAGTGGCTTTATCCCAACGAACGGCGAAATAGATATCACCAGTCTGATCACATTAGAAGACCTCACCTTTTTAAAAGAAGCAATGAAAGCGGTTGGTCGCGGGATGACGCAGGAAAAAATGTTGGCGGCGATATATCTGACCAATAGCATTTTAAATGACCCGGAATTGTTAGAGCGGGGCGCCGATCCGGCATGGGCAAGTGGCGTGGTGGCGAATATGCTGTGGGAAGGCGAGCCGGGGCAATTGGAAAGTTATCACTATAGTAGCGGATCGATGCCAAATTATCTACGCAATGCGGTCAATCATGGGTATGATAGGGCGTATGATGCCAATGGGGGAGAATTGTCGCAGGCGGCGACGGTGCCCGATTTGGTCAAGATAATCAATTGTAATACCCACGGGGAGTTAAGCTGTGGGTTTGGTTATGGGATGTTTCAATGGACCTTTGACCGAACGGCAAGTGCCCTTGGGGAGGTAGATGCGCTCTATGGCACGCGAACCGATAGTTTGACTGTACAGGAAATATATGTTGCGGAATATAATTATTTTAGGACGGAGATAACGGAGAAGCCGGAGTATGTGGGGTTGTTGGATAATTATCGATCGACGGGCGATGCGGCGGGTGATGCAAGTAACGCGGCAGAAAATTTTAGATCTGTTTATGAGGGAAATTCACACAATCTGTATGAAGTTGGGGAGATTGCTGTGGCATGGCAAAAAGAACTAGAGAAAGTTGGTGTAAAATGATAGATAAAAACAGAAAATTTACTAAATATAAATGGACTATAGTATTAATAATTATCGTAATTTTATTATTCGCGTACTTTATCACCAGTAAAAGACCTCACAACTCAATAGATGCTTTGCAGCAAGAATTAATCGCACTTACAGAAAGCATAGAAAATACTTTAATATCTGAGGCAGAGGTGGCAGTATTTGAACCAGTGGAATCAGCCAATGAAGATAGTATTTTAGAGGAGGAAAAAACAGAAATGTTAGAAGAGCAGGATATGGATTTTCGTGATAGAAATGAAGAAAAAGAAGACTCACTGGAAAGAGCCACTTTGGCGCAGAATGCCGAAGAGGTAATTAACGAAGACTATTCGGCAAAACTAAATTTAGCTGATGAGGAATTGAGATTGTATATGCAAAAAATATTTTTAGACCTTTGTCGCAATCCTGATAAAATCAAAGAATATGAAGAAATTTTTTCAGAAGAATCAATAGGATTATTTAATGAAATTGAATGGCAATATGAAAATGCAGGAGAATTCTATGATGTCGCTATTGGTGGTAGACCTAGGGAAAATAATGATGGCACAATCTATGGACATATAAATGTTGACTCAAAATACGCAGCATGGGAATTAGAACTGAAGGAAGGTGCAGAAGGAAAGTGGGCTTATGCAGTAAATTATGCTTATAATCCTGAAAATGGTACAATACAAATTGAAAGTAATTATCTTTTTATAAGTCTATATTAAAAGGTGGAAAAATGGTGATGTTTATTTTCGAAGAAAGAGTTCATCCCCCAAGAAGAAAAAGACTAATTAGTCTGTGTCTTCTTGTCACGCTCTCATTTGGCGGATGTATTCCAGTTAGTAGATTGCAATTAGCAGAGGAAGTAGTTGAGGTGGAATGATGGATAAAAATAGAAAAGTTGCAAAATGTGTGACATTTGTCGTAGCGCTAACAGTAATTATTTTAGCGGCATATTATGTTGTCACCAGTAAAAGACCTCAGGGAACAATGGATACTTTGCACAAGGAATTAATTGCGCTTTCAGAAAATATAGAAAATACATTAGTATCGGCGACGCAAACAGCGAAGCCTTCCCAGATGGAACTTGTTGAAGAAGAGAGCACCTTGGTAGCGGAAGTTGAAGAAGAGGAGCCGGAGCCTTATTTTCGAGATTTAAACGCGGAAAAAATGGAATTACTTGAAGAATCTACATTAGCCCAAAGTGCGGATGAAATTATCAATGAAGATTATAGCCCTAAACTGTTGTTGGCGGATGAAGAACTAAGGCGCTATATTCAGAAGATATTTTTGGATATTTGTCGAGAACCGGCAAAAATAGATAACTACACTGATGTTTTTACCGCAGAATCTATAGAGCTTTTTAAAGAAATAACTTGGAAGTACGATGCTCCAAAAGAATTTTATGATTTATCGATTAATTACATTTCAGGAGAGTATGATGACGGTCAAATATATGGTGATGTGGTGGTGGATTCCAAATATGCAGTGTGGGAAATGGAGCTGGAGGAAGGTGCAGAAGGAAAGTGGGCTTATGCAGTAAATTATGC
>JAITWD010000017.1 GCA_031285465.1 Lachnospiraceae bacterium | reverse complement strand
TGGAAACCGCAAAGGCACAGGGGCTTCATTGCCACAGCTACACCGAAACCCATATTATTTCCCCCGCAGACAATGATGAGCTCCGCCGTTACTGCCGGGTCATCCACACCCCTACCATCATCACCGCCGATTATGCCGACCATCTGGATACCCCCTGCAAGTGCCTCGCTATTTCACTGGATGATCGCTCCAAGCTGATCGCCTTTCGCGATTCGCTTGCCGATTATGCCAAAGATAGTATTACGATGCTCTCATCCAGTCCGATCTTTCTGGAACTATTCCCCGCGTGGTCCGGTAAGGGCAATGCCCTCCTTAAGTTGTGTGAATTGCTCGCCATTCCCCGCGGCCTCACGGTAGCGGCCGGCGATCAGGAGAATGATCTTGACATGCTGAAGATGGCAGGCTATAGCATCGCCATGTGTAATGGGACCGACACGATAAAAAATGCGGCTACCACGGTAACCGCATTTGATAATGATCATGATGGACTGGCGCGCGCACTGGAGATGCTGTTGTGATGACTATGGTTATCCCAATAGCACCACTCTAACCCGCCGCCATTCCGCCAATTATTCCGCTAACCATTGTCGCGTCTTTTAATTGCAAAAAAAATGTCTATTTGGGGATTTTTCCCTTTGCTTGTTTCGGTATGGTACTCATATTCCATATTTAGCGACACATAATCCGATTTGGGCAACCATTCCGTATAGAAGGCCCTCTTTGCCTCACCAATAGACAACCCCCACATGAAACCCATTTTAGGTTTTATCGTAACCTTGCCATAAATCCCTTGGGGAATTGTGAAGGCTTCAAGGCCGGGATCATCCATCAGACCGCCAATAAAAAGCCGAAAGCTCTTTGTCTTTACATCATAATCGCTTGACATTACAAAAAACGGAAAAACCTCACCGTCTTTTTTTCTAACCGCTCCATAATACCGCTTTGAAAGAGCTGGTATATCTCTTGCCTGTGTCTTATCGTTTGATTGTTCCCACAGCCCCCAAACAGCTTGAACATCGGGATACTCAACCACCGAAAACTCTAATCTTCCCATTTAACACCCCTGTATTTCGCAGATTTTATCTGCGAAACTACTTGAATAAAAATTCCTTAAATTTCAAAATCCAGAAGTATCTTCCTGTAGATCATACCATTTTTTAAGCGTACTGTCGATCGATATCGATTAACGCAGTTTTGATATATTCTTAATAAACCCCGTATAACTGATCACAAAATAAACCGCATACAGAAACGTAAATACCACTACACCCAGCAGGTAATAATGAAAGTTCATGGCATCAATCCCCGTATAATAGACAAACCGTTCACTGGCAAACAGACCGATGAACATGCTAAGCAGGATGGAGACGATCAGCGGGCAGAGATAATACGCCACCAGCTGCTTCCTAACCACCGCATGTATCCCCGGCTCGCTTACCCCCAACTGCTTTAGGATGGTATAGCGGAAGCGGTACTTAGCGGAATCACTTAGCTGTTGGACCGCCAGAATGGTCAGGGCGGTACATAAGAAGACCAAACCGATATAGGCAAGGACAAAACAAAAGGCGGTCAGAATGAAATTCATCTCTTTGATAAGATTATCCGATACGAGCACCGTATCGCTCCAGGAAAGAACCTGACCGCTGCCGCTCCCCATCGCAACCGCATATATATTCTGATAATCCTCCTCCGAATAATAATCCTGCATATCGATAAGCTGTTGTTGAAGGTCGGGCGGCGTGCTTCCATCCAGACTGGCCGCCAGCAATGAATAATAAGGGGTCAGCTCCTTCAAATCTACATCGGCTACTACCAGGATATAGTCGGCACCATTCATGCCTTCCTGGGAAATGGGTTCCATCCGTATCTCCTGACACGCAAGTAGCGCTGCTCCCACCTTTATCTCTAATTGTCCGCTTATGGAAATCAATTCCTGATCAACCAGTCGCTTCCCATGCAGAAGGTAGGAGCCCGGCGCGATCGTGACCGGTTCCAGACCGATCATCCCACGGATCCGGTTGTAATCGCTTAGTCCCATATAGGTATCGTATTCAAAATAGGTACTCGACCCCGATTTACCATTCCGGTCAACCTCGGTGCGATAGGTGCCGTTCCGGTGTGCATAGAGAAATTCGTTGACCACACTGGTTCCATTTTGATAGATCCGGTAAATATGATGGTCGCGTAGTGGCACCTGGCCGCCGATCACCGCTAACTCCTGCTGGAAATCATCGTCAGCATGATCGCTATACACCATGACATCAAAGGGGATCTGTGCGGTCATTTCCCGACGCTGGAAATCGGCAAACATCATCACCGACATCCAGCCTAACAAGGCGGCGGTAAAGAGGATACTCAGCGTTCCCATGGTAAACCGCATCGTTTTGATCTTGGAGGATAGTTGACGCATGATAAACAGATTGGCCGACCGATAGACCCACTGATATTTTTTGCGGATCATATCCACAAATAGAGAGGATAGCCCGATAAATAACAGATAGATCGAGACGATCAGGCCTAAAATAAAAAAGGAAACCGTGACTTGGTTCATCATCGACCGGAAAACCATCACATTAAAAAAGATGATATAGGAAACCGCAATCGCGACCAGCACCTTCTTCCAGGTGCGTTTTTCGTTGTGGATCTCTTCATTGTGTTTATCCATCTCCATTAAATCGCGGATCTGCATTTTTTTGAATTTGCGTTTAATATTAAATAGGGCAAACAGATAGGACAAAAGCACCACTCCGCCGGTGAGCAACAACCCCGGCAGATTAAATTCCGCCGTAATACGATACTCGCTGTCCATAATCGCATAAAAAACATTGATAAAAAGCTTTTGCGCGATCAATCCGGGCAGAATGCCGATCAATAATGAAAGAATGCCTAAGAGGATATTTTCATTGCGGAACATCCTGGCGATCTTTTTTTTATTGATCCCAAGGAGAAGATAGGTGCCAAATTCGCGACTGCGCTTTTCAATCATAAAATTCACGATATAATGGACCAGCCAGATGACGATGATGACGATAAAAAAAGAAGCTACCCCGACCAGAGCGATAAAGACTTCGATCTCACCATAAATGGCTCGCATATCCCGGGAAAAGATCATGCCATTGAAGGCAAACATCAAGGCGGTAATAAAGGACATTGTCGCAAGATAGATCAAATAGTCTTTTGCCGAACGGGCGGCATTGCGGAGGGT
>JAITWD010000016.1 GCA_031285465.1 Lachnospiraceae bacterium | reverse complement strand
CGCCTTCCGTGGCGCGTGTCACAGTGTGCGGACCTCCTTGTCCGCACATTACTAGGCTTTTGGCGGGGCTGTTAAGTGGCACTAAGCTTACTCCCAAAATCGCCTGCGGACGAACCTCTTTGTACACATTGCCGAATCTACGTATTGGGGGCTCGCTCTGCATCATCTATTGTTATACCAAACAAACCAGTTAAACATTCTGCGCTTGCCCTTATTTAAGGAACTCTCTCAACTTGCACTACTGTCATTTGCTTTCCTTCCTCCACATTTTATGTTAATTACACCCAACTTTTTACAAATACGCCGGATTTGCGGCACAAAGTGCCAATGCCCACGAAGCGTCTAAGGAAACACCGATTAAATCAGTGTTTCCTTAGAATGGAATGTCCGGGTCAGCATTTCCGGAGGGAGGGAGGATGCTGCCGCCGTCCACTTCGAAGCTTGCGCCGATCGCGTCACCGGTTACGGGATCAAAGAGGTTACCGGTCTCGGGGTCTTTGGCATAACCGGTGGTCGGATCGATGGGGAAGGTGCGCCAGATTTCATTAGGCCCGGTTTCACCGTCACCGTTGCCCTCCTCTCCATCGTTGCTATCATTTTCATCGTCGCTGTCATTTTCGTCGTCGCTGCCATTTTCACCGTCACCGCTATCTCCGTCATCGCCAGTGGCGCTGTCGCTGGCGTCGTCACCGTCCGTCCCGTCGGATGTGGCCCCATCCTCTGATGGAACAGAAGGGGTTGTGATCGCGATTTCGCGGGCGGCGAGTTCGGCTATTTCTTCTTCGGACAGTTCCTCGGTCATATAGATTTTTAGATAGGGCAATACTTCGGTCAGGATGTCGCGGACAATGCGGGTGGCAAATTTAGCGTCGTCCTGTGCAATAGAGTTGGGGCGGTCAACCACGGTATAGATGGCGATCTGTGGATCGTCGGCGGGTGCATAGCCCATAAAGGAGACGACGTAATTTTCTTTATCACGCGGAACGGTTTCTGCCGTACCGGTTTTTCCACCGATCATGTAACCTGCTGGGCGGGCGGTCCCACCGGTTCCGTTCTCACCGCTTACGACCAGATTGCAGAATTCCAGAATGGTCTCTGAGGTTTGAGGGGAAATGGTCTGTTTGATCAGGCGCGGTTCGATATTTTGAACGGTGGCTCCGGTCGGGCTGATGATCTTACTGACCAGATGGGGTTCATAATAGTTGCCACCGTTTATCAGGGAGCAAAATGCCGTGATCGCCTGGATCATGGTGACATTATAGCCCTGACCAAAGGAGCTGGTGGCAAGCTCTGCCGAATTCATAGTGGTTTTGTCATAGACGAGGCCGACGGTACGGGCTTCGCCTTCGAGGTCAATATTAGTTTTTAAGCCGAAATTAAAGATCCGCTGGAAATCGACAAAGTAGTCGACACCGGTAACCGCGCTGATCCGCATCATGCAGACGTTACAGGAACGTTCGATCGCCTGTGCAACGGTCAGTAATCCGTCGCCATAGATATTATGACAGCCGATCTTGTGACCTCCGACCTCAAGATAGCCGGCACATTCATAGGTCTCATTTCCGTTGATCGCACCGCTTTCGATACCGGCCGCTACAGTAAAGGGCTTTGCCACCGATCCGGGTTCATAGGTATCGTTTATACAGAAATTCTTCCACAAGGAATTGAAATTCATTGCCAGGGTGGTGTCGTCCATCGTGGCGAGGTTTTCCTCATTTATGTAGACATAGGGGCGGATTATATTGCCCTTTTCATCGACCATCGGCATTCCCAACAGCTGGTCGGTATTTTGGGTATCGTTAAGGTCAAAGTTGGGGTAGCTTGCCATCGCCAGGATATTGCCGGTATCCACCTCCATGATGATGGTGCCGACATTGTGAGCACCGTTGCCCTCACGGAAATTGTCCTTAAATTCCTCATTGAATTCACGCAGACTGGTTTCGACAATGCTCTGGATGTGGGCATCGATCGTGGTGACGATACTGTTGCCATCCACGGCGGCGATGGTGGTCCGCTCCAAATTGGAATCTTCATTGAGGTAACCGTATTCTCTGCCTGCCGTTCCGACCAGAATGTCATTATAATAGCTTTCCAGACCGGACAAACCACGGTTATCACTGGTGGTAAAGCCGATCAGATCGCTTGCCAGGGTATCATTGGGATAAAAGCGTTTATACTCCTCTTCGAACCAGACCCCCTTAATATTGGCTCCCTGCTCTTCGTCGGCCTGTAGTTGCCGAAAGCCTTCAATCTCATCATAAGACAGGCGACGCCCCAGCACGAAATACTGCGATTGTGGATTCCCAGCAATATGGGTCCGGCTGATAGCACTGATATCGGCACCAAAGTGACTACCCAGTGCCTGAAGGGTCGGTTCTAAGTATTCCTCTCTGGCAAGCACCGTCTTGGCATCCAAAATAACATTATAGACCTTCTCGCTGACCGCCAGGGTGGTGCCCTGTGCATCGATGATCTCACCGCGCCGATAGGGGAGGATCCGGCTATCGTAGCGTTGTTGGGATAACACCTGCTTTTTGTACTGTTCACCATTTTCCCTGGTGATGCCGATCAACTGCACGGTCAAACCTACAAAGGCCAGAAAAATAAGACCAAAAAGAAACAACATTTTCTTCTGCATTTTGTTGCTCATACCGCGTTTTTTACTTTTGGGGCTCCGGTTGGTCCGGGAAATCCGATAATTCCTGGCACCGGTTCGATTATTTTTGCTGTTATTACTCACTCATTCACCTGCTCAACGTAAAATCTGGATCATTCGGGAAGATCGGCTATCTGCCGGACATAATCGTCACGGGTAGAGGTATAGTCGATGATCTGTCCCTCGTCGGCATAGGTCATTCCCAGCTCCTGAAGGGCAATCCGTTTAATCTCTTCTAAATCAATGCTATTGGTAATCCGGTTATATTCATCATCATTGGACATCCGCAGATTATTGAGCTCCTGTTCTAATTGGGCGATCCGCGCAACGCTATTGGTAATATCGGCCTGCAGACCAAGATAATTAGATAAAATAACACCCGATGCCAACAGCGCGATGGTCAAAAACAGGACATACCCCAGATTCATATAACGGGCCTTTTCACGATTTTTTCTGGTTGTATTACTTATCCTGGGTTGTGGTACCTCTTCAAGCGGTCGTCTATGTCTATCTGGGATAGTTTGTCCGACACGAACAGTATTTCCCGAAATAAACTGCCCGGAGCGGGCAGTGTTTTGCCGTTGTATTCTTTCTCTTCCCTGAGTTGCCATCTTCAATTCCTTTCATATCTCAAATAAAAATATCTTAAAACAAAAATTTCTTAAATAAAAAGCAATGCCCGTTCATTATTCTTACACAAAATAATGGTTATGCCCGCTCAAAAATGCGCAGTTTAGCACTCTTGGCGCGACTATTATCGGCACATTCCTGCTCGCTTGGCGCAATCGGTTTACCGGTGATCACCTTCCCCATGCTGGCACGACCGCAACCACAGACCGGGAGGTCCGGCGGACAGATACAAGGGTTCTCCAGCGTCCGGAAGATGGTTTTAACGATCCGGTCCTCAAGAGAATGAAAGGTGATGATGCAGATCCTTCCCCCTTTATTCAGAAGGCCGATCAATCCGGTCAATGATTCCCGCAAAATCTCCAATTCGCGATTACATTCGATCCGGATCGCCTGATAGGTCCGCTTGGAAGGATGTCCTCCCTCCACCCGCATCTTTGCCGGAATGGCATTTCTAATTATTTCATTTAATTGTCCCGTTGTTTCGATGGGCACTTCTGCCCTGGTACGGACAATATGTTTGGCAATATTTTGTGCGAATTTTTCTTCGCCGTAATTCCGGATCATCCGGAACAATTCCTTTTCACTATATTGATTGATGATCGTTTCGGCACTAAGCTCCTGACCGGTATCCATCCGCATGTCCAATCGCGTGTCATACTTATAGGAGAAACCCCGTTCCAGATTGTCAAGCTG
>JAITWD010000318.1 GCA_031285465.1 Lachnospiraceae bacterium | reverse complement strand
ACCATGATCAAATTGGCATCACGCTTGGGATTTGCACAGATTGGACAAATCTCATGATCGGTTAAGGTAAAACATTTTTCGCAATAGCGAACGTTTGCTTTAGCCTCCACCATCGCTTGCGCCAGTCGTTCAACCCGCTCTTTGGGCATATTGATAAGATGAAAAGCCAAACGACCGGCCGATTTAGATCCGATTCCCGGTAACTTGGCTAATTCATCAATTAATTTGCCGATATGTCCGCTATAGAGTTCCATCAGAATGGAAATCCTCCGCCCATGCCACCGGTCATCTTATTCATCGCCTCCGCATTAGCTTCTTCCGATAGTCTGATCGCTTCATTTGCTGCCGCCATAACCAAATCCTCCAGCATTTCAATATCTTCAGGATCAACGACCTCCTTGGACAATTTGACCTTTGTAATCTGCTTATTGCCTGTCACCGTTACCTCAACTGCACCCCCACCTGACTTTGCCGTAAATTCTTTGGTTTCCAGTTCTTTTTGGTTTTCTTCCATTTGACGTTGCATTCTTTGTGCCTGTTTCATGAGATTATTCATATTTCCCGGCATTCCTCCGCCAGGAAATCCACCACGTTTTGCCATTTTTATGTTCCTTTCTACATTTAAAATTATATATGATAAGCTATTAGATCAGCTAACCAATCAAGATTATTTGATTCTTTATTTCAAAATACTTTAAGTGCTTTAGTACTCATCCCCCTCTTCTTCAATTTCAACCTCCATTCGGATAACCTTAGTTAAATCAACATAATGTTCATCAAATGAGCGATTGGCCGCGATACTTTGGATATTAACCGTTACTGCCGCCGCTATAGCCTCTGATAATATATCTTCCAATTGTTGCTGATGTTCTGCTTGCTTGATCAAATAATCGGATGCCGGACCATCTTCGACAATAATCATCAATCTACCTTCCGCATCAAGACTCAGACGGGCTGATTTAAGGTATGATTTCATTGGCATCGAAAAGCGATTTAAAAGAGCTGACCAGTTCGATACTATTTTCTCCACTTCAGACGGGATTGCTTTCGACAATTTGGGTTGGCGGTCAAAACCAGCATTTGTTAGACCACCAGGCAATATTTCGTGTCCCCCCGCCGATCGATTAGCTTCAGCCTGGTCAAAACCATCAGGAGACACCGTTGTAACCGAAATACCAGATGCTATTTTATTCTCCAGACTACGGATCCGGTCAACCAGCGAGCGTTGATCAACTTCCATCTCCGGCTTGCACAGGCGGATCAGGGCCATCTCAATAAGAATCCTTTTTTGCGCTGCGTAGCGGATCTGACCGGATAGTTCAGAAAAAATGCGAATATAACGCATGATCGTATTAGTGTCCGTCATCTCTGCCTCTTCCTTAAGACGGTTCATGTTTTCCGCCGATAGATCAATGACTGCGGTCAGGTCTGCCGAGGCTTTTAGCAACAAAAGATTACGAAGATACCATGTGAAATCAATAACAAACTGGGTTAATTCACGTCCCATCATGACAATTTCTTCCAAAATGGCAACATCGGCAGACACATCACCTTCAAGGCTACTCCGAAGCAAACGACTGAATATTTCCGTATCCACTGCACCTAAAACCGTCAACACATTATCATAGGTCAGCCTTTGCCCAAAATAAAAGGCAATACACTGGTCAAGTAAGCTTAACGCATCACGCATCGCACCATCGGCAACCTTTGCAATGTAATTAACCGCCTGATCATCCGCTTCAATCTGCTCCTTGATCATAAGTTCTTTTAATCGACCAGTAATGGTTGCCACTGTGATACGTTTAAAATCATAGCGTTGGCAACGGGACATAATGGTCACGGGAATCTTATGAACCTCAGTCGTTGCCAAAATAAAAATAACGTATTCCGGCGGTTCTTCAAGGGTCTTCAATAGTGCATTAAAAGCGCCGATGGACAGCATATGCACCTCATCAATTATATAAACCTTGTACCGACCCTCTGCGGGCGAATAGGTCACCTCCTCGACAATATCACGGATATTGTCCACGCCATTATTGGAAGCCGCGTCAATTTCCATAACATTCATACTGGCCCCCACTGCAATTGCCTCACAGATGGAGCATTCTCCGCAGGGACTACCCTCGACTGGCTGCTCACAATTGACTGCACGGGCAAAAATCTTCGCCACAGAAGTTTTCCCCGTCCCACGGGTCCCACAAAAAAGATAGGCATGACCAACCCGATTGGCGACAATCTGATTTTTTAAGGTCGTAACAATGGCATCCTGACCTTTTACATCTTCAAAGCATTGTGGTCGGAATTTCCTATATAAGGCAGTGTATGACATTAGGCAAACGGTTCCTTTCCAGTTGACTGGTGCTTTTTAGCAAATCATCGAGTAGCCAAATACCAGCTTGATCAATCACCAAAACTGATGCCCAGCATCTTAGCTTCCTTAACAATACTGGCTTCTGGAGAAACCATTTTAAGCTTACCAGCAACATCTTCCAATGGCACCCTGACCACCTCTCTATTTTTGTAACCAACCATAAATCCATATTCTCCATCCAGGATCAGACGACCGGCTTCAGAACCCAAACGGCTTGCAAAAACACGGTCATAAGGACAGGGGCTACCACCACGCTGAGTGTGCCCAGGAACAGTAACCCGAACATCAAAACCGCCTTGCTGGCTTATCTTTTCAGCAATTTCATAAGAAACTGACGGGTAAGGATAATTCTTCTGTTTTTCTTTAAGCTCCTTCTTGGGTAGAGCAGCGTCTTCCTTAGAAATCGCACCTTCAGCAACTGCAAGAATGGTAAACAGACTTCCGCGCTTATGGCGCTCTGCAATCGCGCCGATAACCTTATTGATATCATAAGGAATCTCTGGGATCAGAATAATATCGGCACCGCCTGCCATACCAGCATTGAGGGTGAGGTAGCCTACCTTATG
>JAITWD010000322.1 GCA_031285465.1 Lachnospiraceae bacterium | reverse complement strand
GAGGATAATATTATTAAATTAGAGGAGGAGCTGCAGGCGCGTGAAGAGTTTGTCGGTGCCTTTGCCCATGAACTTAAAACGCCGTTGACCTCGATCATCGGTTATGCCGATATGCTCCGGTCGCGCAAATTGGATGAGGAAAAGAGTTTTATGTCGGCTAATTATATCTATACCGAAGGTAAGCGTCTGGAGGCAATGTCCTTTCGGTTGTTGGATATTATTGTTACCAAGCGGGGAGAGGTAGATCTGCAGATGATACCGGCTGAGTTGTTTTTTGTTTATCTGCGCGATATGTTTGGGGCCGATGCCACCATGACCTACCGTTTTCGTCATGAACCAGCAATGGTCCGCGCTGAAAGCAACCTGATCAAGACCGTACTGGTCAATCTGGTGGATAATGCCCGCAAGGCATCCGAAGTGGGTGGTGTGATCGTGGTTGAGGGCTATTGGACCGAGAGCGGCTATTGTTTTGCCGTCCGGGATCGAGGTGTGGGCATCCCGGAAGAGGAGCAGATGAAGATAACCCAGGCCTTTTACATGGTGGATAAATCAAGAGCCCGCAGTAAAAACGGAGCTGGCTTAGGCTTGGCGTTATGTGCAGAGATACTAAGACAGCATGAGAGCCGCCTTAAGATTGCCAGTATACCGGGAGAAAGTACCACGATCAGCTTTGTTCTGGCAGCGGAAGAACAAGAGACGGTCGGATGAGAGGTTTTGGGGAATCAAAGATTTCTGGATTTTTTATAGAAGCAGTGGAAAGGCATGGATATTTAGATGAGGGATGATAGGATAAATGATGTCAAGTTCAGGCAAATGATTTTCAATGTATTTCTTCTGTTGTTTACTATTTTGGTTATCGGCACGACCGTTTGGGGACCGGAAGCATTGGCCCGTTATCAGGATCGGTTGATTTTAGGGCAACCGCATTTGGAAGAGGTGGAGACGATGGGGGCGGGTTACCGGTACACTCTAAATAGTAATGAGCGTTTGTTTATTGTGGCACAGGGATTAAGCGGTCAGATATTGCCGGAAAGTGAACAAAGTGCCATGACCAGAGCAGAAATGCCGGTCGATGCACAATATCGGGCGACAGGTAATTATGCTTTTGTGGTCAATCATCGTGGTCCATCCGATCAGGAAATTACCGACGCGGAAATCTATGCGACCTGTAACCGGCAGCTGGAAATATTTAAGGAGGAGGGGATTTTACCGGCATCGGTGCGTGAGGTTGAGGAATCGGCCTATGGGGCGGTACTATATTCGGCAATTGATGTTCTGGAACCTCGTAATAATGTGGCGGTCTGGAAACTCCATCTGACCAATATGCAGACCAACAGCAATAAGGCCAATCGATTGTTAGAGGTCTATCTTGATGGCGACAACGGAAAAATTTATGAGTTTTACGCCCGGACCGAATTGGGTTGGGAAGATATCGATCCGGATGCGATCGTTACCAAGTGGAGTGAGTATATGGGGCTTGGAGCTCCTCGAGTGTATGAGACCGACAATCCGTTGCAGGAGACCACTCCCTTTTTCAAGCAGTATGTTTTTGACGGAATTGGCGAGGAAAGAACGGTGGTGACGGTTGGGTTTTATGAGGGGATAAATGAATTGTTTCTAAAAATCGTCTGAAGAAGCAAACGCTTTTTAACCAAACGGTTTAGGTAAACACTGATTTTAGCTGTGTTTACCTAGACCAAAATGGCAAGGTGCTTAATGATGCAAATATGATACAAATAAGATGGCATTTATATGCAAAAAAGATGAAGTTATGATGGAGCTTCTGTGTATTCTATAAATCGACAGCAGTCGTACGAATGGACAGAAGCATTTTATCTTATTTTGATAATTATAACTTAAGGAAATTATACATACCAAAGGAGGGCGGTGGCCGATGAATTTTGCAGAAATGGGTTTTATCTTTCGTTTTCTGCCGGTCCTTCTGGTGGTTACCTATCTTACACCAAAGCGTTTCCGGGAAAAGATATTGTTGGTCGGCAGTTTGGTTTTTTATGCCTTTGGTGAGCTTCGGTTGATGCCGGTTTTATTGGCGGCGATGGTTTTTAATTTCCTTTTGGGTTATCGGCGTCGCCGGGGTCTGATAATAACGGCGATCGTGGGCGATCTATTGCTGTTGGTTTCATTCAAACTTCTAAGTGCAACCTTAGGTGGTGAGTATCTGCCACTGGGGATAAGCTTTTATATTTTCCGGATGATTTCGTGGCAGGCCGATTTATTAAACGGGGAGATTGACCGTAAGGAGAAATTTAGCGATGTATGCTTGTATTTTTGTCTGTTTCCGCAGATCCTTTCCGGACCGATCATGCGTTACGGCGATGGAGAGTTCGGACGAAGCAGAGAGTACCGGGCGGAAGCGATTGAAGCGGGGGTACAATATTTTATCATCGGTCTGGGAATGAAGGTGATCCTTGCCGATCGACTTGCTATCCTTTGGAACGATCTGCAAACCGTCGGGTTTGTCAGTATCTCAACCCCGCTGGCCTGGATGGGTGCGATTGGTTATTCAATGCAGCTGTACTTTGATTTCTGGGGTTATTCGCTGATGGCGGCAGGCATTGGGATGATGGTCGGATTTAAGTTTATTACCAATTTTAATCACCCCTATGCGGCCAGGAGTATTGGGGACTTTTACCGGCGGTGGCATATGACGCTGGGAGGATGGTTTCGCGATTATGTCTATATCCCGATGGGGGGGAGTCGCTGGGGAGCGGGACGGACCGCCGTGAATCTGTTGGTGGTATGGGGGCTGACCGGTCTGTGGCATGGCAGCGGCATCAATTTTATCATCTGGGGTTTGGTACTGGGGGGATTGATCATATTGGAAAAGCTGGTATATGGTCGGTTGTTGCAGAAGGTCCCGGTGGTGGGACATCTATATGTTTTGTTTCTGATCCCGCTATCATGGGTGGTATTTGCAGTCACCGATCTGGGGCAGCTGGGAGTGTATTTTAGTCGCCTCTTCCCCTTCGTTACTTCAGCAGGTGGACAGGCCAATCCAGGGGTATTGTCTGCATATCTTAGGTCTTATGGTTGGCTTTTTGTAGTAGGGGGATTGCTGTGTCTGCCGGGGTTGTTCAAGCTGTTCGAGCGATATAAAAAGCGGCGGGTGGTCACTTTATTATTGATACCGGTATTTTGGGTGAGTATCTTTCTTTTGGCTGGGGCGTCGGGCAATCCATTTATGTATTTGAATTTTTAGTAGCTGTTCAGTTTTTCTTTTGTTTTAATTCACTATTGGAGGGAAAAAACACAATGATAAAAAGAGGTCGCACGAGGCAAACAATACTGAACAATCTACATAAGACACCAACACTGATTCTTTTAGTCATAAGCGGAATGCTACTAACGGTGACCGGTCTGGCCGGAAGGAAAACCATCTATCAGGAACAGGATTATGATCCAGTAAAGACCCCGATCGTTTTACTGGTCTTTCAAGGAATGCTGGAGGATAAATATCCGTGGCAGTTGTTTACCGACACTCGTCCGAGCCTGGTACTGATTGCCGAGGCAGCTGAAACGGCAAACGATGACGTCGATGTCATTTCAGCTGAGGAGGAGATGCCCGATCCAATAGTATCAGGGAAGGCAGAGATGCCGACCGGATTAATATTGACAGTGGAGACGACCGGAGCAATGCCGGCCGAGACGACAACCGGATCAATGCAGACCGAGACGGTGACCGGGTCAATACAGATCGCACTGACCGGTGAGCCCAATGATGGCATAAAAGTGCCGGCGGAGATCATACAGGAGATTAAGCCACTACGCAGCACGACCCAGGAGGAGGCGAACCGGTATATATCGGTTGATATTTATGGAACTGCCGGAGTAGAACGGGCTGGAGAATATCAGTTTACACCGGTACAGGAAGATTATTTTGATGATGCTCTTTTTATCGGTGACTCCCGGACGGTCGGGCTGCGTGATTACAGTAGCCTCGCTGAGCACGCCGACTTTCTGTGTGAAACGGCATTGACCGTCTATGGACTGCTGGAGTATGAAATCGGAAAAGAAGCAACCTTAGTGGAAAAACTCGAAGCAAAGGACTACGGAAAAATTTATTTATCGGTGGGTATCAATGAATTGGGACGGGGGACTACCGAAGGTTACACCGAAAAGTATCGGGAGGTGATTGATACCATACGGCAGATGGAGCCGGAGGCGATCATTATTATTCAGGCGGTTCTTAAGGTTTCAGAAGAAAAAAGCAATGGTGATGCCATTTTTAATAATAGCAATATTGAGGCCAGAAATCGGGCGATTGCAACCCTGGCGGATAACCAGACCATCTTTTATGTCGATATTAATGAGGCAATGTGTACCAGCGCCGGCTTTTTACGGGAAGATATCACCCATGATGGTGTCCACCTGCTGGGAAGTTACCAGGAGGAAACCAAGCAATTTTTAATGGCTCATGGGGTGGTTTAAAAATCTATGATAAAACATACTAAAGCGGGACAAAATGGTCAGAAATGATCAAAGTCCTGCTTTTATTATTGCTCTTATTATGTTACACTGAAATACCATTTAAGGAAACACTGCTTTAATCAGCGTTTCCCAAATAAGAAATTAAAAAATCTATGATTTTCCAAACTACCCCCAATTAAGTCCCCCAAAAATAAATGACAACAATGTCAGAATGGAGAACAACCATATGGAACAGGAATACATCATCCTCACCGGTGCGCGGGAAAATAACTTAAAGGACATCAGTCTGCGAATACCCAAACGCGCGATCACTATTTTTACCGGCGTGTCCGGATCGGGTAAATCATCGATTGTCTTCGATACGATCGCACAGGAGGCCGGCCGGCAGTTAAATGAAAATTTCAGTAAATTCGTGCGCGGCTTTTTACCAAAGTATAGTCGCCCCGATATCGATGCGATCGAGCATCTGTCGATGGTTATTGCGATCGACCAGAACCGTATCGGTGGTAACTCCCGTTCGACCCTTGGAACCATTACCGATATCAATCCGCTGATCCGCCTGCTGTTTTCACGGATCGGTACCCCTTATCTGGGGCCGGCATGGAATTTTTCCTTTAACGATCCGCATGGAATGTGCCCGACCTGTGAGGGTATCGGACGGATCGTGACGCTGGATATCGATAAGGCCATTGACCGTAACCGGTCACTAAATGAAGGAGCCATCGTTCTGCCGGGATATGGTGTCGGAACCTGGCCGTGGAAACAGTATGCCAATACCGGATTTTTTGATAATGATAAACCGATCAAAGATTATACCGAAGCTGAATATCATAAATTGGTCTATTGCAAACCGGAAAAGATCGAGTCGGTGTTCATGGAGGGGATGAACTCAACCTATGAAGGTCTGGCAGAGCGGTTTAACCGGCAGTATGTCAAGACCGATAATGAAATGTCTGCCGCGACCCAGAAGAAGATCGGACCGTTCATAACCGAGGTTCAGTGCCATGACTGTCATGGGACCCGCTACAATCAGGCGGTTCTCTCCTGCACCATCGACGGCTATAATATTGCCGATCTGACGGCGATGCAGGTAGATGAATTGCTTCTGATCGTCGAGACCATCGATCGCGAGGAGGTGGCGCCGATCGTGGCAAGCCTTTGTGAACGACTGCGTGACCTGATCGGGATAGGACTGGATTATGTCAGTCTCAACCGGGAAACGGGCACCCTTTCGGGGGGTGAGTCGCAGCGGGTCAAGATGATCAAGCAGCTTTCCAGCGGATTGATCGATGCTATCTATATCTTTGATGAGCCCAGCATCGGCCTCCATCCCCGGGATGTCCATCGGCTGAACGAGCTACTGGTCAAGCTACGTGATAAGGGAAATACCGTTATCGTGGTGGAGCATGACCCGGATGTTATCAAAGCGGCCGATCATATTATCGATGTCGGACCGCGGGCGGGTGTCGATGGCGGTCGGATCACGTTCGAGGGCAGTTATGAAGAGCTGCTACGGTCGGATACCCTGACCGGACAGTACATTGGGCAAAAACTGCCCTTTAAAGCCAAGCCCCGCAAAGGAAGCGGTTGGATCGAATCCACCCCCAGCTGCCTTCATAATTTGAAGAATGTGGCGCTGCGCATACCACAGGGGGTATTCACCGTCGTTACCGGGGTGGCCGGTTCGGGTAAAAGTACCCTGGTAAACGGTGTGTTCGCCAAAGAATATCCGGAGGCGGTCATCATCGATCAATCGGCGGTCGGAGCCAATATCCGCTCCAATCCGGCGACCTACACCGGGGTGATGGACAAGATCCGTAAATTATTTGCCGACACCCATCAGGTCAGTGCCGGTTTATTTAGTTACAATTCGGAGGGAGCATGTGAATCGTGTAAGGGTCATGGTTTTATAAAGACCGAGCTTTCCTTTATGGATGCCGTGGAAACGGTGTGTGAGGATTGTGGCGGACGACGGTTTAAGGAGGAGGTATATCAGTACCGTCTTAATGGCAGGAATATCTATGAGGTGTTGTCGATGACCATTACCGAGGCGGTTGCCTTTTTTACCGAAGCGGATATCCGTCGAAGTCTTAAGAATCTGGTGGAGGTCGGTCTTCATTATATGACCCTGGGTCAACCGCTAAGTACCCTTTCGGGCGGTGAGTGTCAGCGGATCAAGCTGGCAAAGGAGTTTAATAAGAAGGGGAATATTTATATTATGGATGAGCCGACAACCGGACTGCATATGTCCGATATCACGGCGATCCTACGGATTATTGACCGGTTGGTGGATAAAGGCAATACGGTGGTGGTGATCGAACATAATCTGGATGTGATGCGCAGTGCCGATTGGCTGATCGATATCGGTGTCGATGGGGGAAGCCGCGGAGGGCAGATTCTATATGAAGGGATACCGGCGGAGCTTGAGCGGTGTGGAGAGTCGATTACGGC
>JAITWD010000242.1 GCA_031285465.1 Lachnospiraceae bacterium | reverse complement strand
ATGATACATCTTCATCGCTTCCGCCAGTAACTCACCGGTTTCAAGAATGAGGTGATGATAGTCTTTGGCCCTTGCGACCATCGCCAGCCGCTCCATGATCATGCGTGCAATCCCTTTATTCCGGTAATCCTCCCGCACAAATACCCGCTTTATTTCCGCTCTGCCATCATCATAATGCTTGAAACCGCCACAACCTATCGGCTGTGTCCCGTCGTAAGCGATGATTACATCATTAATGCCATCCAACTGGGTAAACAGATGGTTCCCCTGCCAGTTCTGCCAGCCCCCCACCAATTGACTCAAAAAGCCATTTAATTCAATACACAAATCAACAAAATCAGGATGATCACCATCAGTGCATACATAATTGATCGGTGATCCCTCTTCACGCACCGATGAGTTTTTTATATCCGGCATGGTTAACTACTCTCCTTAAGCTCTGCCATCAGAGTTCCGACCACCTTCTCGATCGCCACAATATTTTGGGTGGTTTCGGCATACTTCTCCACCATTTCGCCGGTTGTTCTACCCGAATGGTTGACTCCATCGGTCATCATCTCCACCACGCGGGAAACCTCCTGCATGTTGCCGACCATGTTGGCATTGGATGACTCTACCTCCTGGATGGCTTCATTGATCGCCTGGATATTATCCCCCATCAGGGTAGCGTCATGGGAAATATCTTCCACGCTGCGCTCCGCTTTTTGCACCTTTTCCTGGGTTTGCTTAATGATCGCCAAAATTCTTGTGACCGAATCGGTCATCTTCTCGGCAGTCTGTTCCAGATGATCAAGTGCCATAAAGATGCTGTTGGACGAATGCTGGGTACCCTGGCTTAAATTTCTGATCTCATCGGCTACCACCGCAAATCCCTTGCCCGCTTCACCGGCACGGGCTGCTTCGATTGAGGCATTGAGAGCCAGCAGGTTGGTCTGTGAGGTGATATTGTCGATGGTCTGTGACTCTTCTTTCATAGTATTGAATTGATTTTTAAAGTCACCCAGAACCGTATCGACCTCTGCCGACAATTCCGCCATCACTGTTGCCGACGAAACCACTTCGCCCAATTCGTCCGCACCGGTTTTGGCATGATTGACCGAAGCGGTTACAAGATCGACCATTTGTCCGATCATACCGGCGACATTTTGTACCTGATCATTAATTATTTCGGTCAGCTGCATGGAGGAGTTGGTCGTATCCTGCAACAGTTCATTCTGATCGGTCAATTCGGTCATACCACTCACAACGGTGTTGGCGCTTTTGATATTATCCTCCGCCAAACCTCTCACATTACCGATCCCTTCGACAATGGCCTGACCGGCGGAATTGACGGCGGTAATGGTGTTCTCTACCTTGGACAGGTTTTTCTGGACCGCATTTAACATCGCTCCGTCCGATGCGTGGAGGTGATTGATGGAGACAACATAACCAAAATAGCAAAGCAGGGTTGCTGCAACCTGGATTTCATATTGGGTGATATCATTGGCGGTATTCTGACCGCTCATCATCCGGATCACGATGCTTAATGCAACCAAGATTACCTGACCGACACCGCACATCAGGATAAAATTCCTATTTTTATAGAGGATAAACATACTGCTCATCGGCAATATATAAACAAATGCCAAGTGAGAGGTAGTGGTTACCAAAATGAAGGTGTAAAAAATGCCAAAACCCAAAGCCGCAATATATCGATAAGCATCGGCTCCGGTCCCCTTTATCTTAAGCACAGCCATCCCAACAAAAAAAGGAACCCAACACATTAACAGGAATATCATAAAATAATTCAGGTCACGCAGCCCCTTTATCACCTCCAACGCGTACGCCCCTGTCAGAACAATGGATAAAACCAGCCAAACGCTCCTCGCTTTTTTATTACCACTTTCTTTAAAAAATTGTTCATTGTATTCCATTACTGCCACTGCCTTTCTCAACTGTCAAATTGTTGTTTGTTTCCATTATTATCCAGATAGACCTGTTACCTTCATTATTTATTGATCATCGCTTGATCATTTTTTTGATAAAGAATCGAGATATTGATATTATGCCAACAAATCGCCTTTTATTCCTACCAAAAAAAAGTAAAGATAAGTAATGTCCGCCTGAAAAGTTACAATATATTTTAGCACAATGATATGTCGAAAAGCAATATATGCAATTAAAAAAAGCAAAATAAACAAAAAAAACCTTCTTGTTAATGGTAAATACTTGTGGTATATTAATAATATAAAAAGGGAAGCCAAAGCGGCCTACCCTCAAACAGTTAAGTTAATGCTTTACGCATTAGCCGTCACTATGCTGGTAGTGGCGGCTATTTTCTTTTTCCCTTAAAGATCTGATAACACAGACCAACAAGGGTCACAATGAGGATACAAAACTGGATTAAATCCTGATATGTAATCATTGACATCCCCTCCTTCCTTTCGTCTGGAGGATAGCTCCCTCCATAAGGAGGGTAAGCCGCTCGGCTTAGGTTTCCCATGCTCATATTATATATGAGCAACACATCTTCTTCAATATACAAAAAGTGGATTATTTGACTGATATATTAGGCATAAATATTATTAGCAACATTTTATTCTATCGTTTTGTGGAATTCACAATTATACAAACAACTGCCTTTCGAACGCTCACCGTCACTTCTCAATTATAATCCCCTCGCGGTAGGCCTGCAACAGCTCCTCCAATGAAGTGATGCGCTCGATCAATTCGGCACCGCTGTCGGTATCAGCGACGAGGATACGATCCTGGCTGGTTTCGACGATGGTTGAATCGGACAGAATATCCGATTCCTGCTTGATCGCCGCCTCCATTGAGACGAAGGGCTCGTGAGCGACTAAACGCATCCCGTGAGAATTGGCTACCAGTGTGTAGCCGGCTATGCCGGTCTTACTTTGATAAGCTTTGGCAAAACCACCGTCGATGACCAGTAGCTTGCCGCCGCACTTAATCGGATTATCACCATTCTTAAGTTCCACCGGAACATGTCCGTTGATGATATGGGAACGCTCCGGATCAAGACCAAACTCCGCAAAGATACGCCCGATGATCTCCTCATTCTCCCAATAAGAATAATAACTGTTTTTATTTTCCTTATGGCTTTCCTTATCGGCGATAAAATAGCGCTCAAAGGTGGTCATCTTATCCTTGCCAAACACCGGCGAATCGGGACCGGCCCAGATATACCACATGATATCCTGGCCCATTTGCCGCTCCGGTGTATCGGCATGGGCATAATAAGCCTTTCGGGCATAGAGGTCGAGTAGGTCATACAAGGCGCGGCCACTGTATTCACGATCAAAAAGTCTGACCTTTTTAAGCGCTCCCTCCTCATCAAGCGGCATACAGCCATGGTATAAGAGATTGGAGTCACAAACCTTATATAGACTGCCATTGGAATAGAGAAACCGGACGTGGCGTTGTAATTTTTCGCACTTAACAAATGCATGACATAAACGGTCCATAACCGCCATCTCTTCCGGGGTCAGTCGGTAGGGATTTAGTGGGTCGACGGTCGGAAAATCCACATCGCGCATAGCAAAGCTACGGCCATCGATGGTAACAGTACGTTGCTGATAGTCAATTTTATCCAGCAGAAGGCGATCGTTCATGGCAAATTCGGGACAGCGCCTGATCAACTGCCCTTCAAGTTTAAATTGTAAAATGGTGATCGCTTTATGCATTTTAGTGTCCAGATCGAGATCCTTGGTATTATAATCGGTATTATAACGGATGGCGAAAGCACTGCAATCGCTGTCCCGATAGGTCTCCATGGCAAATGTGGCGAGCGGGATAAGATTAATACCATAGCCCTCCTCGAGGGTATCCAGATTACCGTAACCGGCCGACATCCGCAGGACGGTGGCAATACTTGCCGGATGTCCGCAGGCGGCGGCCATCCACACGATGTCATGATTGCCCCATTGAACATCGACCGAGTGATAACCAAGCAAGGTATCGATGATCGCCGGAGCATTGGGACCACGGTCAAAAATATCACCGACAATATGTAGCCGGTCAACCACCAGGCGTTTGATAAGTTCACAGATGGCAATGATAAATTCCGGTGCCCGGTCGATGCTGATGATGGTATGGATAATGGCATTATAATAGCCTTCCTTGTCCTGAACCTCTGCCTTTTCGGTGATCAACTCTTCAATAATATATGCAAAATCATGGGGAAGCGCCTTGCGAACCTTGGAACGGGTATATTTGGAGGCAACCCGCTTGGTGATCTGAACCAGGCGGTAGAGGGTAATCTTATACCAATCTTCAAGATGCTCCTCCGTCGCGGCAATGATCTCCAGCTTCTCGCGAGGGTAGTAAATAAGAGTGGCGAGACTCTTCTTATCCTTTTGACTCAGCGTATTACCAAACTCTTCGTCAATTTTACGACGGACCGAACCGGAACCATTACGGAGAACATGGTTAAACTGGTCATATTCTCCGTGGATGTCGGTAATGAAGTGGTCGGTGCCTTTAGGAAGGTTTAAGATCGATTGCAGATTGATGATCTCGGTGGCAGCGGCAGCAATGTTGGGATATATTTGGGCAAGTGCTTTGAGGTACTTCAGGTCGAAGGTGGTTTCTTTTTTGCTCATGGGATCGTTCCTCGTTTTTGGTTGATTTTGTAATAAAATATAATAATACTTCAGATTAATTCGAAGGTGCTTTTTTGAAATTTGATCAGGCCCTGGTTGCGCATTTTACAAAGTTCGTTGGACATGGCGCTGCGATCAACACAAAGATAATTGGATAGCTCTTCACGATTATAGGGGATGGTAAATTTTTTTTGGTTACCTCTTTGCATATCGAAGAAACAAAGTAACTTTTCCCTGGTGGTGCGCTTCGATAGTATTTCTATTTTTTGATTGAGCGCCATACTTTTAATGGCAAGAATTTGTAGCATATTAGCAATAAGACGGGTGTGATAAGGACAGGCGGCGGCACATGAGGTAATGACCCGCCCATAATCCATGTGCAAAACGGTGGTGTTTTCGGTTGCCATTACGGTTACCGGACTATAGGTTATCTGGGCACAGGCAAATACCTCACCAAAAATTTCCGGTGCACCTAACTCATTCAAAAGAACGATATGACCGTCACTATC
>JAITWD010000199.1 GCA_031285465.1 Lachnospiraceae bacterium | reverse complement strand
AGGCATCTTATTTTCTTTGCCCCGGATTATAATCCCTGTGAAGATTTCATCGAATCGACCTACCCCAGTGCACGTGCTCTGCTCGCCTCAATATATGATTTATTAGGGTACTTATGTGAGGCGGGAACCTGGCGGAACATTTATTTAGTGGGTGCATCAGAATTAAGAAGGGGTGGGCTTTTGGGCAATGTATCAGGGAAAGCCGTCAATCCGGAAATTCTCTGTGCGGTTGACGACGGTCTATTGTTTGATTTCATGGCGAGCAGAATTAATCCAGTTGGTAATTTTAATACTAAAATAGAAGCTCTGATCGTACAGACCGACCGCCAAAGCTCCTTTATCCTGGATTACAATAACGGTACGCTTAATTTTCATCAAGATACCGACGATACCGGATGCCGATCGGCAGGTATAAAGCTTGTGCTTGGCCGTGAGCCATTGGTTAAGCTGATCATGAAAAGCGCTACGGTAGCGCAGTTGGTATGCAGCAGACTGTCGTCGGTGATTTCACCGGCAGGAGAAAACCATTCCGATAGTATTGATTACCTTCAAACGCTGTTTGACCTGATTCCGGTTACCGATCAAGAGGAGAGCCAAATTGTACTGCCATGGGGTTATAAGACTACGACAGTTTAGTAGGGTTTATGATTACCAAATTCACAATTAATTCCGATTTGTGCAATGGAGACGATCATGGATATTTTTCAATTAATACATTACACTCTTTCATTTTATTCATTTATGGTGTTGTGCTATATCCCCTTCACAGACCGGCTTAGGCAAAATAGGTATAAGCTTGCTTTGGGTATAGTGCTGATCGGTCTCTTTTTTTCGGTGTTTCCAGGGGTACTAAAATGGGGGGGGTATTCGGAGGCAACCCAAATACTTTCCATCATATTCTATTTCGTCTTCTTTTTCTACTATAAGAGGACCGTTCAGGAGGGAGGGTCAAAGCTGCTGTTTATGACCTTTATTTCGGTTCATTCATTATGCATGGGTACCGAACTCGAGTTTGCGATCACAACGCTGGCCGGTGTTTTTCCGTTAGCGCTACCGACGCCACCTTCATGGTATGTGCTGTTTATTTTCGTGCGGATCATATTATATCTGATGGTTGGTTTATTTATTTACCACATGCTTACCCCGCGGATGCGCGAAATAAAATCGGTCAGCATGAGGGGGCTACTGATCCTTCCAGCGATATTTGCGGCTATTTCAATCTATCGTGGTGCTGACTACTATTATTCGGGTAGGATTGATCCGCTTTATCCAATTACCTTCCTGTTGCTTGCCATAGCCTCCTTTTTTGTGTATTGGCATATCCTGCGGATGCTGGACAATTCGGCAAAGAATGCTCAGCTTGAAATAGAAGCTCAAAGGCTGGAGACTAAAGCCGAGTTCTACCGTCGCATGAATCACAAAATACGGACACCATTGACAAGGGTATCCACCAATATTCAGATTGCAAATATGAGGGAAATCACCGACCATGAGCGACTTATCAAAGCACAACAGGAAATAATGCAGGTCTCTGAAATGATCAGTACCAAACAAAATGACGATGATAGCGGATGGGAAGAAGGATGATGAAAACTATTTTGATCGTTGAGGATGAAGCGGAAATTCTCGAGAACAACCGTCGCTTTTTTGAGGATCATGGCTATACTGTACAGACGGCAGAAACGGTTGCGGAAGCAAGGATAAAGTTTTCCCAGTGTAAAAATGATGCCGTTTTGCTTGATATTATGCTACCGGACGGCAATGGGCTCAATCTTTTGACCGAATGGCGTGCGGCGGGGATAAAGACCCCCATCATCATGCTGACCGCATGGGGGGAACCACAGGATATCTCACGCGGATATAAGCTGGGTGCAACGGCATATCTGTCAAAACCCTTTGATTACGAGGCAATACTGACGGTACTGGAGGGTATTTTTCACAACGCCCAAAAGGTGACGGAACCGGTTACATGTGGTAGTCTTTGTCTTGATATGGTAAGCGGGCGCGCATTCCTAAGTGGGATCGATCTGCTTCTGGCACAGAAGGAGTTTTCCCTATTACTTATGTTTGTGCAGAATGAAGGTCAGGTAATCAGTGCAGAGTATCTGTACGAGCGGGTTTGGGGGCAACCATCGTTCAATAGTAAGGGGGCATTTGAAAATATGATCTACCGGCTTCGTAAAGCAATAAAAGGATCCGGTTATGCGATTATGACAAGACGCGGGCGCGGTTACGCTTTTGTGGCGAAATAAGAATACGCGTTGCAAACCTCACGATTTTGCGAGATAAGAAAAAAAATGTCAAAAAACGCTTGACATGTGCTATACTTAAACCAAATAAGGCGCCCACGCGGGCGCTTTCGTCATATGTTCATTCTAATTAGGGAAACGCTGATTAAAGCGTTTCCCGCACCGGATTTGCGACACGAAGTGCCAGTTTCCGCTGCACATCCGTGCGCATCCTGCGGAGCATCTAAGGAAATACTGATTTAATCAGTGTTTCCTTAGTAATAGAATGATATTTTGTGATCAGACACAAATGGCGATAGATATAAGGGGGTAGCACATTGCAACTGGCTTTTTGTGAAGACAATGACAAAGAGCGAAAACAGTTTTTAGATTTTACTGGCCAATATGCAAAAGAGCACAACATGCATCCGAAAACCAAAAGCTTCGACAGTACCAATGTATCGGAGGGTATGATTGAATTGAAATGTGGTCGTATTATGGTTTCCGTGCAGAGAGAGCAGATTCAATATGCAGAGGTGTATAACCACAAAACGACATTATATATGACTGGCAGAAGTTTGACGGCAAGCCATTCACTTTCAGCTCTGGAAGATATTTTGGGCGGAGATCCATTTTTGCGTTGCTATCGCAGCTATATTGTAAATATGGATTACATTGAGAAAATCGATGACAGTAGCTTTGTGATGAAAGATGGCGTATATATACCTATTACCCGCGATGGGCGAAAGGGTATTCTAAGTCACTACATGACATACCTGCTGGAACGGTTTTAGGAGGATGGTAATTTTTAAGGCGTAAAATGGTCCATTTGAGAAAGTGTAAAGCGCCAAACGGAAGAATGGCCCCAGGTGGGTCATTCTTCCGGGTATCGGTTATAAAAAAATAAAAATCGACATTTTCCGGTTTACGTTGTGAAGTCACGGTTCACGCAGAAAATGTTGAATTTTATTTTTTTTGTCATAAATTATCTTAGAATCACGAAAATGCATGTAAATTGTGAGCTTAGGGAAATGCTGATTTAAGTAGTTTCGCAGATGAAATCTGCGAAATGCATGGGTATTAAAATAAATTATTAAAATTATAAAGGAGAATTACGATGGGAATGCCAATAATAACCCCGGGAACCGGATCACGTGATCAGGCGATCACCGATCTGATCCAGTCGGTTGCATTACAAGAAACCGCCCTTTCCCATGTTTTGAATGCAGAGGGTGAAAAAATGCAGGCAATCATTGCCCGACCGGGCATAACGGCTGAAGAGTTGTTTACACTCAATAAATCGGTGAATAAAATGCTTAATGCCATAACCCGTTTGGAAATGATCTTTCAGTCCAAGCTGGAATTGTTCAGCGACCAAGAGTCCACTACGCCAACTACAAATACGGCACAATTAGACTTGGATAAAATATCGGTCAATAATGTAGTGATCAATGTGCCGCTTACCGATCTTACCGCCCAATCAATAGCGGTCACTAATGCGGTCATTTTAGCCAGAGCCCAGATAGCGCCGGGCTTCACTGTCAATTTCATTCCGACCGATTATGATCCGCTGACGGGAATTCTTTTAGGAAGGTATGAAGTCATAAGTGAGTCCAATCCGACCGATCGTGCATCGGACAGTACTGATCGCACGATTACGGTAGTCAGTTTGTTACCGGAACCGGAACCGGTACCGGCTGAGGCGGAGCTTGCTAAAATCAATGTTACGGAGGTGACGATTGCGGTCCCACTCAGTGATGTAACTGCGGAAACGGCGGCGATCGATCAGGCGATAGCCGATGCACAATTACTGGTGTCACCGGGGTATGATGTTAGTTTTACTGGGAACTACAGTTATACGGCTACGATGTTTGTAGCATTGATGGTCAACAACACCGATGTTAATACACCGACAGGGATATTAACCGGTAGGTATACAGTCACGAATAGCGACAATCCGGCCGATACAGCCACCGATCCTTCTTCGGACCGAACGATTAATGTCCTATATCATGAAACGGTAATTGTATCGAATGCCAAAGCGCAGTTTATGGGTGGATCATTGCTGGACAGTACCCTTGGCAACCTAGCGGAGCTTGCACCGGCGACGGCCGAATTTATTACCGGAACAACGCCGGGCACCTCGGTGGTTGACACTGCGAAAATTGACACCAGTGTGTTAAGCGGAAATCAGGTCAATGTTGCCGGAATTGACTTTGATCTAGGTGACTTCCTTAAACTGGGGGCGGCTAACCAGTACGCCAATGCAATGGAGAATGGCTTCGCCCGAGCTTGTGCGGGAGCAGTGAATGACAGTGGTGTTGTGAATGTCGGTGGCCTGCCTGATTACCCGGCGGATGCAATAATAGATCTTAAACAGTTGATTCCGGCAAATCAGAAGATTACCGATGCCCAATTGACCTTTGGTGCAATTAACGCCGATGCGTCCTTTAGCCTGGGGGTTCCGAATTCTCTGATGCGTGATTATAGCATAGGCGGAGCGGAATTGAGAATAGTATCACCACTACTTGGAAATTTTGCTAATGAGACTACGAGTGTATTCGCGGGAATAAAAGACGATGTTGTTGTGGCGGGCAATGATATACCAGAAATTATAGGAACGGCTATTAGGGGTCAGTTGAAGGACATTGAAGATATTTTACCCTATTTATCTATTGTCAGTAATACGTTAGTTGCTGATGCATCAAGCAGTTTTGATGTCAATAATGCTTTACTCCCACTTTTTTCTCAGCCAATTTTAACAGAGAATGATTCAATGACCTATGATGCCAATTTTAACAGTTTATCCACCGATCTGAATAGGCAAACCAGTACTACGATCGATAATCTGCCACCTAATACAGAGTTGTTTGATTCCGAGATGACCGCTCGTTTAGCAAGTGAACTGAATAAAATGGCGGAGAAATTGAGAGTGGTCGAAGATACTATTCTTGATAAAATTTTGGCGGAAATATTTATAAACGTAGAAGGTCATATAACATTGTCAGCGGGTGGAGCCGGAGAGGCCTTAGGACTGGATATTAG
>JAITWD010000195.1 GCA_031285465.1 Lachnospiraceae bacterium | reverse complement strand
AGTGCTCAGCTACGGTCGCGTTATGCCGATAATGCCGGTGCTGAATATATTGAGCAACGGATGGATAAGGTCAACCAATACAGAGATGTTTACGACAACATTGCGTTAGGTGATAAGCTGCTGGAATTGACCGAATATGCACTGGCGGAGCAAAAATATGAGCTGGCGAAGCAGACTGCCGCTGCCATTTATTTCGATGGTGGTAAGGAGCAGGCATTGGCAGCACTGGTCACCCTCTATGAAGAGTGGGCGGTCGCTAATGCCGCCAATGAGACGGCCGCAGTCGATGCCGCTGCCGACCAGGTAGCCGCAGCCGAGCTTATCGCTCAGGGCGATACGGCATATGCTGCCGGCGACCTGACCGGAGCCAAGGTATTCTTTATGATCGCATTGGAAAAGTATACCGAACTAAACGATACCGCGCAGACCGAAGTGCTCAACGGGAAGATGGCGGCACTGGATGAGAAACAGGCAGAGGTAGATCAGCAGATCGCCGGCGCACAATTGCTTGAGGCGGAAGCAGCGTTATTGATGGAAGAAGGACAGCTCGCCCAGGCGAAAGAGCAACTACAGAAGGCCAAAAATGTCTATCAGGAGTTGGGACAGGACGATAAGCTGGAGAAGATACAGGGCGAGATGGATCTGGTGGACAGTCAGTTAGGTCTGCCACCGGAAGAAGCCGTCAGCGGAAACGGGTGATTTATGCAGGTTGATGAACAGTTTGATTATGAAAAATACATTCAGGAGCGTCTGCGGGAAGTGGACGATCTGGAAGAGCGGAAGTTTGCCAAGAAGCTATTACTGGAAGGACTGGGGCGGATATTCGCCACCATTGACGATAAGTATTACCAACTGGAGCGACGTATTTTAAACGAGGTTGAGGTGGAACACAATCACTATGAAGTGGCTACCACCGTGGTGGCCAAAGATCAGTATGACCCCCTAAGTGAATTTCTCTTTCCGATGAGCCTTGAGGATGTGGAGAAAAGTGTTGCCAGCAGTCGTTTTACCGTTTACCTGGAGGCGGAGGATCAGCTTTGCCGGGAATTTATTAAGGAGCGGTCGTTGGTCGGACGATTGAAGACCGATGACACTGTTGTCAGATTCAGGGTAGAGCGGTGTGCTCGTTACCAGGAGACCCTTAACAGCCTGTATCAGTTATTCTATGGTAATCAGATTATTTGGACGCCGATCCACAAGGGCTATCTTGAACGTTTCTTTGATATCGTAGTGGAGATCGGGGACGGTGCAGATGATGATGAGACACCTCCTTTAGAGTTTGAAAAGGAGGATATGGAGATGGAGTGGGGTAGGTGGTTGCCCTATATCCGCAATGACATGATGCTTTTGTGGAATATTAAGACCGACTACTATAAGGTCAGTAGCTTTATGATCCCCTGTCTTGACGACATTCATTACGAGTGTGTCATTAATATCCTTGACGAGAGCGGTAAGGGTTATCTCTTTGAAGTGGGCGAAGATATCGACAAGATTATTTATGAAAAAGGTCGGGTGATAGTGCAGGCATTTACCGACCAGATCAAGAAGATCAAGCTTTACATTACCCACAATTATGAAGGTCAGGCTTCATATAATTATGACTATCCGATTTTTGATAACCGGTCCAAGGGTAGCTTTTGCGGGCGCTATTTGACCAAGACCGGGGTGTTTTTACAGACACCGGCAGAGCTATACCGTAAGATTGAAGATTGCTCCGGTATATATCAGGTAGCGGTTACCCACTATGATCTGGTCGAGCGTATCCCGGCAGGTGCTTTGTTTGCCGACATGAACGAAGAAACCACCGAATCGGTCTTTCCGATTGAAAAGCGTCGGATCCTGTTGATCTATTTTAAGAAAAGCTTTCGCAGCGGTTGTTACTACGATTCGCAGATCCGTTATATATTGACCCGGTTGCAGCAGGAATACATGGATTATAGATGCGTGGGGGTATATGAGTGAATTATTTATGGGAATTGATCATGCAGGCCGATCGGGAGGAGATCGATCAAGGCGAAGTCCGGTTTATTAATGCCACCAATGCCAGTCCCTATCAGGAGCTGTCGATGCTGTCGATAAATGCCGATTCGCTTGATGAAGTGTGTAGCGATGTTCACGCCAATGGTTATAAGATCACCCGCCCCGAAGATTTTTATGATGGTTATCGTAAAGGTTTATATATGGTGGAGTTTAATGTTCTATATCGCTTTTTTGCCGAGCTGGGCAAGCTGGTAGACATTAATCTGACCGAAATGAAGCAAACCCGAAGGATTTTTATTGATATCTGTATGCATTATATCACCCGGATCGATCTGATGTCCGGACTTAGTAAGTATGAATATTATCTTTGGCTACTACGCGAAGATATTACAGTAAAGCAATTTGGAGAAAAAATCCGCACCGGTTTAGCTCTTTTCACGGCGGCGGAGAAGAAGGTCATTATCGACAATCACCTTAAGCTTTGTCGGACCGGTAATTACCTGCGCTCCTTCAAGCGGGCGGTGACCGGTATATATCCCAGGCCGATCATCTATGAAAGCTTAGACAGTGCCGATGAACTGCTGGTCTATTTGGGGAAGAAGGAAACCGATACCGAGAGGCAGCGTATTGAACTGCTGATTGAACTGTTTTTACCGATGCGTGAACTGGTTTATGTTTTTTACGACCACCATTTTGGGATTATCGGGGTAGAAGAGACCATGATATTGAATGAGATGGTTTTATTTTAAAATTTTTGGTACTGGAAGGGCATGGTTATGGGCATGGAAAGATTATTGGAGATCAGAGAGAGTTGTGAAACTTTTATGCAAGAGTTGCTCGAACAGCGTCTGGCTGAGGCAGAGCATAATTTTCGGCGTCAACAATTGATCTGGCAACAGGTGTTTTGGGATAAATTGGACGAGCTACTGGAACATAGAGATGAAACGACCGAAAATGTGGTTATTTCGCTATTACATTCCAGCTCAGTATCTGGAAGTAATGCCTTCCATATTGCGTTATATGATGATGAGATCTATATCGAGCCCGATCCGCCCTGTGTCTATTATGTCCCTGAATTCTTATTTGTTGAGATCGAAGAGGATATGGAGCAGATCAGAAATCATATCGCTTTTGATTATATATCGCTGACCGATTCGGAAATGCAGGAGATGAAGCGGCAATACCTGCAGATGGTCTATGAGTCGGCGGAAGATTTCTTCCGTTTGATGCTTCCCGATTCAAAGGAAGAGGGGCTGACGGTTTATTTCGGCCGGTATATGAAACAGGTCCGGTCCATCGGGGAAATATAACGTTACATACAGTAAAGTAAATAGGAAACTAACAGCGAGCGACCAACGGTTATAACCGGGGAAGGATGGGACCGGATGAAATATTTTATCTTGGAACAGGCGGAGGATTATCAAAGGGGACCGACCATCCGGGAATGGTATGGGAAGCTGGATGCTCAGCATCTGGAAATGGCGCCGATGTCGGCGGAGAATCGGATGGTGTTCAATATTGAAGTGGATGAATTTACCATCTTCCCTGATATTATTACCTTTCCCTGCCTGATGGTCAGTGAGGAGATGCATCAGATCCTTCTTAGATATGATAGCCGGATACCCTATCGTGATGTTTTTTTCCTTGAGTCGGAAAAGATGATCGGCAAGATATATTTTATTCCTTTTCTTCCGGAGATGGACTGTCTGACCGAGGACAGTATCCTGTCCCCCGACCGGAGCCGGGTGGAAAAAGGGGTCGTTGATACGCAAAAGTTTTGGGACCGGCCAATAATTGAAGTGAGTGGCGTCACCAATCAGTGTGTTGCGATCAATCTGGATCTGGCGGAAGCTTTGATCGGGGAGGGAATGATCGGTATCGGTCTGCGTGAGCTGGAATCGGCGGTGAAGTAAATTTAGGGAAATACTCAGAGCCTTTTGTTATCCAAAGGCGGTTAAATAGTTATACCAAAATAATCATAGGAGCAAAGTTGCACAAAGCTTTTATTTAGAGGCAACGGTGAATAATGTGAGATACCATCGAGAAGCGTTGGAACTGATGACTACTTTCCAATTAGGAGAGATCTGCCGGACTGAAAAATTAGTGCTGGGAATGCTGGATCCGCTGGATAAAGAGGCGTTGATCAAGGTAATCCTGCGGTTTCGTGGTGCTGATGAAGTCTTTTTGGTCCGCAAGCATGACCCCAGTGGGATGAAACGGCTTGCTGAGTCGTTGGTCCGGACTAAGCTACAGGAAAAGGACGATCTGTATATCAGTTGCCATTCTAAAATTACGGTATATAAAGATTTGGCAATGGGTTTTTATGATCGCCTGACCGTGCCATATGACCGGGCTATTGCCGGAACTAATGCGTTGGTCATTGGTGGCGACGGTAAGCTGTGCGCCATTTTAAATGTTGAGGCAAAGGGCGACGATACCACCTGTCTGTATTTGACCAAATCGGCTGAAATGCCGGTCGAGGATTCGGAGGTCAAGCGGTACAGTCTCTATTGCTTTGAACACCAGTATTCGGAGCTGCTCTACCAATTGTATACCGGTGAGGAGACCCATGTGCCGGAGTATATCCCCGCCTATCGCACCGCCCTGCTTGATTTCGAGGTGCGTCAGCCGGTCAATCTGGTGATGCCGCTGGCAATGGACTTTGGAACGACCAATACGACCGCGGGGGTTTATCTGGACAGCGTCTACTTTGAAGCCGCCGGATTATCCCATGAACGGCATGGCTTGAAGGAAAACGAAGTCAATTATATTAAGTTTTATGATGTGACTAAAGGCTGGCAGGAAACGGTGCTCCTTCATAGTGTGGTCAGTGTTTTGTCGGTCGGACTGGGGGAAAATAAGCTCCTGTTTGGCTATGCGGCGGAACAATTGGCCGAATCCAGCTATGTCGATGAAGGCTTCTGCGTCTTTTATGATATCAAGCGCTGGATCGGTGACTACGAGAAGGTAGAGGAAATAACCGATCGCGAGGGCCATCGCGGATTTTTAAAGCGTAAGGATATTCTTAAAGAATATTTAGAATATATTATCAATGAAGCGGCCAATCAGTTTAAGTGCCACATTGAAGCGGTCCATATCTCCTGCCCGGTCAAGCAGAAGGCGCA
>JAITWD010000317.1 GCA_031285465.1 Lachnospiraceae bacterium | reverse complement strand
AGTCCGGTATAATCATGAATATCATGATTTCAAATTAATTCCCCTTTCCTTATTATATAAATTAATTATGATGATGTAGGGGTCAAAAGGTATTTTGACCCCATGATACCACGGATTACTCCGCGCTTCGCGCTCCCGTAATCCTAAGCCATTCGAAATCCGCCCTAATCGGGCTACTTTCTCATGTTTTGCGGGTCACAAAGTCATGTTTTTTCATGCAAGCATGAAACACATGACCGCTTGACCCTGGTATCATAATCATAAAAATTTGTGCCTGTGGCCCGGAGTTTACAGGTAATGGAAGGGCATGATTATTGTATGAGCATGTTGGATGAGCTGTCGGACCGGGCGGTCTGGGAAGAGTTTTATCAATACAAAAAAGAAAAGGGCCATCTGTCCGACAAAGAAGAGCGTGAGTTAGCGTTATTCATCGAGAGTGAATCCTATCTGCCCCTGGCTACACATTTGGCCGCGGGCAGATATTGTTTTGGTCCGCCCAACAAAATCCTCATCAATAAAATGTCCACCGGCAAGAAGCGGATCGTCTATTCATTTGCACCGGATGAAACTATGATCCTTAAACTGCTTGCCTACTTACTATACCGCTACGAAGATTTTTTTGCCGATAATCTTTATTCTTTCCGGCGTAACACCGGTGCCCGTCAGGCGATCAGGCGACTTAGGTCCCACCGCCTGATTACGGAGATGTACTGCTATAAAGTTGACATTTCTAATTACTTTAATAGTATCAATGTTGACCGGTTGATGGTGATGTTGACCGGGATCATGGCGGGCGATGAGCGGTTAGTGGCTTTTTTCCGGGCATTGTTAACCGATCAAAGGGTACGGTCAGAGGATATGATCATCTACGAAGAAAAGGGTGTGATGGCAGGGGTGCCGGTCGCCCCCTTTTTTGCCAATGTCTATCTACATGGAATGGATCGCTATTTTGGATCGAAGCAGGTTTTATACGCCCGTTATTCGGATGATTTCATTTGTTTTGCCCCAACTAAGGCAGAAATAGAGGGGTATCGGGCCGATATCGCCGACTGGTTAGAGCGGTATGAACTGTCCATCAATCATGATAAGGAGTTTTTATATGAGCCGGGAACACCGTGGGAGTTCCTGGGGATTTGCTGCCGTGATGGGTCGATCGATCTATCGGCGGGCACGATCAACAAAATGAAGGGGCGGATCCGTCGCAAGGCGCGTTCTCTGTGGCGCTGGGCGGAAAAAAAACAGGTGGGCACTGAGAAGGCGATCATTGCCTTTATCCGAGCGATGAACCGTAAATTATTTATCGGTGCCGATGGAAATGATCTGACCTGGGCGCGGTGGTTTTTCCCCTTGCTGACGACCGACCGTGGTCTGAAAGAATTGGATGCCTATTTGCAGCAGTACATCCGCTATCTGACCACTGGACGGCATAGTAAGGCTAATTATCGCCTGGATTATGATGCGATCAAGGCATTGGGGTATCGCAGCATGGTTCATGAATACTATCAGCATAAAACCGATGCGGGTAAAGCGAACGCAGGAAAAACAAACGCGGATAAAACAGAAAACGAAGGTGGTATGACGTAGCGATAATGCGTAAATTGAGGGAAGATACAAATGGAAGTACGTAATAGCCAAACCGAGGCAGTGGTATATGCCGCGGGGATAACAACCTGCCTAAATAAAATCTTGCTTTTAGGTGGTAGCGGGTATAAAATAATGGACGGAACTAAAGACAATACGAAGGTAGTACAAATAGTGCCCAATATTACATTGTGCTACAAAGGAGATATATATGTTATTCAGTCTTGCCATTATCCTGCTGTGTGCCATTATTTTAAGTGGCATTGCACAAAAATTAAAGCTACCAGGACTACTGGGGATGCTGTTGACCGGTATTATCATGGGTCCATATGCGCTTGACCTGATCGCGCCGGAAATACTGAATATTTCCGCCGACCTGCGCTCGATGGCACTGATCGTCATTCTTACCAGGGCGGGGCTGGCATTAAATATTGAGGATTTGAAAAAGGTGGGGCGTCCGGCGGTGCTGATGTGTTTTATTCCAGCCACCGTTGAGATCGCTGCCACCACTATTTTTGCCCCTATGTTCTTCCCGATAACCTACCTGGAAGCGGCAATAATGGGGACGGTGCTGGGAGCGGTATCACCGGCGGTGATCGTTCCCAAAATGCTGAAACTAATGGAAAATGGGTATGGCAGAGCACAGAGCATCCCGCAGTTGATCATGGCGGGTGCTTCGGTGGATGATATTTACGTGATTGTTCTGTTTACCTCCTTTATGGGAATGGGGAGCGGCGACAGTTTTGATGCCGTGAGTCTGATCCAAATCCCGGTGGCGATCGTTGCCGGCCTGCTTGCCGGTATCCTGGCGGGGTTGATCCTTATGGTGATGTTTAAGCGGATCCATATGCGTGATACCGTTAAAATATTGATCATCTTAAGTGCGGCTTTATTACTGGTGACGTTGGAATCGGTGCTGAAAGAGTATTTTCCGTTGTCGGGGTTGTTGGCGGTTATGGCCTTGGGCGGGACGATATTAAAGCGGTCCGACCGTTTGGCAAAACGCCTGTCGGTCAAATTTTCAAAGATCTGGGTGGGCGCGGAAATCCTGCTGTTTGTCCTGGTGGGTGCGACGGTAGATATTAGCTACGGAGCGGACGCCGGAGGCTATGCGCTGTTGCTGATCCTGATCGCTTTGCTGTGTCGGCTCGGCGGTGTTTTCCTCTGCCTGATAAAGACCCGATTAAATATTAAGGAACGGCTCTTTTGCGCCATTGCCTATTTGCCCAAGGCGACCGTTCAGGCGGCGATCGGCGGTCTGCCGCTGGCGGCAGGCATAGCAGCAGGCAAGACCATCCTGACGGTGGCGGTGGTGGCGATCCTGATCACGGCGCCGCTGGGAGCGGTGGGCATTGATGCTACTTATAAAAGGTATTTGGCTAAATGTAAAGCAGAACATTGAAGTTTGATTTACATTATGCTATACTGAAAGGCAGAAAGAGGTGATAAATATGGCACAGTCAATGGTAAACTTTCGAATGGATGAAGAATTGAAAAAGAGTATGGAGCAGGTATGCGCTGACATGGGTTTAAGTATGACGACTGCTTTTACAATTTTTGCCAAAAAGGTTATTAGGGAGAGACGTATCCCTTTTGAAGTTTCGGCAGATCGATTTTATTCGGATAGTAATTTGGCACATTTACGGCGCGGTATCGAGGCGCTTAATGCGGGGAAGGGCGTGGAGCACGAACCTATTGAGGTAGAGGGTGAATGAAGAAGGTGTGGTTTGATGAAGCATGGAACGATTACATCTATTGGCAGACACAGGATAAGAAAACGATCAAGCGTATAAATGCCTTATTAAAAGATATTGAACGAGGCAATTTTGAAGGGATTGGAAAGCCAGAGCCATTAAAGGGGGAATTAAGTGGATTTTGGAGTAGACGCATTGATGATACAAATCGTTTTGTATATCGGATAAGCGGAGATGTTCTGGAAATTGTTTCTTGTCGTGGGCATTATGACGATTAGAAAGTATTCAAAGATTAAAGGATATATATGGCTTAAGAGTAAGCACTTTTCTAAGGAACACTGAATAAATCAGTGTTCCTTAGACGTTTCGTGGGATGCGCACGGATTTGAAGCGGAAACTGGCGCTTTGTGCTGCAAATCCGGCGCGAGAAACGCTTCAATCAGCATTTCCCTCAAACTGCAAAAAGAGCATATCGCCAAAGCCGGCAAGCTTCATCGCCAGGCTCTTTTTTACTTTGATTATTTTGAAGCCGTACCGTTCATAGAAGGAGATGGCCCCGGTGTTTTTGGAGTAGGTTTCAAGATGGATTTTTTTATAGCCTAAAGTAAGGTGGATAAAGTCGAGAAACTGTTTGCCGATCCCCTTGCTTCGTTGATCGGAACGGGTGGTGATGTAGTCAACGAAGATCTCGCCTTGTCCGATTTCTTTTACCGCTTCAAAAGAGGTCTTCAGTGATGAGTAGGTCAATTTGCCATACAATCGCCCCATTTGTTGTATGTAGAGTTCCTTATCTAAACGGGTAGGTCGTTTCTTGTCATCGGCCAGCCCGATAAAACCGACAACGATGTCATCCTGCAGGTAGGCGTAGGTCATATCGTGATCAAAGGAATGTTTGAAGATAATATGGAGCTTAGCCTTATCTTTGCTGACATTTACCAGGGTAAAATAAAACCCTTCAATAAATACGTCAACCGCCTGGGACAACTGCACATCATTAAGTGCGGATAATTTTTTGATCTCACATACCGGTTCGTTCATATTTATATACATTCCTTTCGCTTCGCTCAAGGCACAAAACACCATGAAAAGGGTTTGCAGAGAGCGAATTATTCTTTATAATTCAGTTTACAGGGTCTTACCGGTATACT
>JAITWD010000295.1 GCA_031285465.1 Lachnospiraceae bacterium | reverse complement strand
CGTAGGTCGTGCCAGCCAGCGCAGCGTTGCCACATCCTTCGGCTCTTTGCAGCCAAAGGGCAGCAAATGGCAGATCTATGGCTGGTTTGGAATGGCCGGCAACTACTTATTAATGATGTTTTATACCACCATCGCCGGGTGGATCCTCTATTACCTGTTCTATATGGCTGGCGGCCAGTTTGAAGGACAATCGCCCGATGCCATTGGAGCGATTTTTGACCAACACACCGGCGATAGCTTCAAAAATGTAGCCGGAATGGCATTAGTCTGCATTGTCAGTTTCGGTATCTGTGCACTGGGACTCAAAAAGGGGGTTGAGCGCATCACCAAGATCATGATGAGCTGCCTGCTTGTCATCCTGCTGGCATTGGCAGTACGCTCGGTTACCCTGCCGGGCGCCGGTGAAGGACTATCCTTTTATCTGATGCCCAACCTCAATGCCTTTAGAGAGTATGGGGTCTGGGAGGTCTGCTATGCTGCCATGGGACAGGCATTTTTCACCTTAAGCCTTGGCGTAGGCAGTATGGCCATCTTTGGCAGCTATATCACTAAGGAACGCCGTCTGTTCGGCGAAAGCATCAATGTCTCTATTCTTGATACCTTCGTCGCCTTTATGGCGGGACTGATCATCTTCCCCGCCTGCTTCGCCTTTAATGTCAACCCCGGCGAAGGACCGGGACTGGTGTTTGTCACCCTGCCCAATATCTTCAACTCCATGCCGCTTGGACGCCTATGGGGCACCCTTTTCTTTGTCTTTATGCTCTTCGCCGCCCTATCCACTGTGGTGGCAGTATTTGAAAATATCATCTCCTTCGGGATGGAAAAGGCTGGCTGGAGCCGCCGCAAATCGGTTGCCATCAATCTGGTTGCCATCATCATCCTTGCCCTTCCCTGTGCCCTTGGTTTCAACCTGCTTAGTGGTGTACAACCGCTGGGAGCCGGAAGCAACATCCTTGACCTGGAAGATTTCATCGTCTCCAATAATCTCCTGCCCCTCGGTTCTCTGGTCTACCTGCTCTTTTGTGTGACCAAACGCGGCTGGGGCTGGAAAAACTTCATCAATGAAGCCGATACCGGTAAGGGTCTACGTTTCCCGGTGGTAATAAAGCCCTACCTGATGTTTATCCTGCCGGTTATTTTGATCGTTGTATTCTTATTGGGTTACTATAGTAAATTTTTCGCTTCATAATTAGCTGATTTATACTTTAATTCTTTTAGGCTTCACTATTTTAGTAATTCATCAGAACACCCCTGCATTTCGCAGATTTTATCTGCGAAACTGCCTAAATAAAATACCTCCGCTTATGCCAGTGCAGCTGTCATAAGCGGAGGTATTTTATTTATAGAAGAATACTGTTAGGGAAACACTGCTTTAATCAATGTTTCCTTAGGACGAGACGGCATTGGGATTGGACGAAAGGATGTCTTCCTCTCCTTAACCGCCCTTAGGAAAATCTTAATATTTCCCCTACCTTTTCTTAGCAAATTTGCAACCTAATCTTAAACTCATTATCCCCACTGTCCGCTATGATAAAACAATAAAGTTGAGGAGGTATTGACATAAATGAAAACCATTGGAATAACCGTTTTCGGTTGCGAACCGGATGAAGCCGCCGCCTTCAAAGAACTTTCACCCCACTTAGGTGCCCTGCCCGCCATCGTCACTCACTCGGTTTCCGCCTGCGTCAGCATTGACAGCATCGACAGTATCCCCGCCACCGGTAACCGCTGCATCAGCGTTGACCATAAATCCAGTCTGTCTAAAGCCGGTCTCCAGGCACTGCGTGCCACCGGTGTGCGGTATATTTCCACCCGCAGCATCGGAACCGACCATATTGATATTCCGGCGGCGCAGCAAATGGGGATCACGGTGGGCAATGCGGTCTACTCGCCCGACGGAGTGGCCGACTATACCCTGATGCTTCTACTGATGGCGCTGCGCAATGCCAAATCGATCGTGACCGATGCCGGTCAGCTTGATTTCCGTCTTCCCGCCACCCGCTCCCCCGATCTTGCCGACATGACCGTCGGAGTGGTGGGTACCGGCCGGATCGGCCGGGCGGTGATCCGCCGGCTTCAAGGCTTCGGCTGCCGCATCATCACCTACAGTCGCAGCCAAAAAAGTGGCTGTGCTTCCTTACCCGAGCTACTGGCAAAAAGCGATATCGTCACCCTCCACACTCCGCTTAATGACCACACGAGCCATCTGCTCGGACACCGCGAACTGCTCCTTATGAAACCCGGCAGTTTACTGATCAACACCGGACGGGGCGGATTGGTCGATACCGCCGCGCTGCTCTTGGTGCTGGAAGCGGGCCATCTGGGTGGGGCTGCACTTGATGTTATCGAAGGGGAAGAGGGGATCTTCTATTCCGAAGCTTCCCCCGATGCCCTAAGCCACCCCTTTCTCCGCCGCCTTCAAGCCATGCCCAATGTCATTATCACTCCCCATACCGCCTTTTATACCCGCCGGGCTTTATATGATACCGTTCGGCATACGATCAAAAATTGTTTGGAATTCGAAAGGAGCACTTTCCATGGATAACACCATTTTGAGCAGTATCGGTTCAAGCGATACCTCTATCGGCAATACCGATGCAAGCTACCCATCCTTTAGCGATACTGATTTAAGCAACCGATCGATAAGCAATCGCCCTTCGCATAACCCCGCCGCTAACCGCCGGAAAATCGCCATTTTATTCGGGGGGCGCTCGGAAGAACATGATGTGTCGATCAAATCGGCACAGGAAATAGCCGCCCACATCGACCGTGAGCAGTACGATCCGATCTATATCGGTATCACCCGCTCAGGTAACTGGAAACGGTGCGCGACCCCCTGCCCAGAGTGGGAGACCAACGGCGGTCCCACCGTCTTTATTGCCCCGGACCGTGCCACCCACGGGCTGATCCTCCTTTCCGAACAGGACGGTGAGCACAAAGTAGAAACCTGTTATATAGACGTCGTATTTCCGGTTCTGCACGGCAAAATGGGGGAGGACGGTACCATCCAGGGCCTGCTGGAATTATCGGGCATACCTTATGTTGGCTGCGCCCTCCCCGCCTCGGTTCTGTGCATGGATAAGGCGCTGGCTCATATGACGGTTAGATCTGCCGGTATTAACACTCCCTTTTGTTGTATATATGATCGTGGACAAAATAGTGACAATATTGACAATATTCGCGCATCTGATATTGACGTCACAGCTACTGATGCTGTCGTTACCGACAATTTTGTCAACATTGACAGTGTGACCAATAATGTGACCGCAACAAATATCGACCCTAAATCAAGGTCCTTAGACTATCCTGTCTTTGTCAAGCCGGCGCGCTCCGGTTCTTCCTTCGGCATTACCAAAGTAAACGATGAAGAAGGGCTGGCGGCCGCGATTGCGCTGGCAGAACAATACGACCACAAGGTTATTATAGAAGGGGCCATAACGGGGATTGAGGTCGGCTGTGCGGTGCTGGGCAATGATGGCGAGCTGACGGTTGGTGAGGTAGATCAGATAACCTTAAGTCACGGCTTCTTTCGGATCCATCAGGAAAAGCAACCGGAAAACGGTTCGGAGAATGCGGTCGTTACCGTCCCTGCCCATTTGCCTGCCGACCAGCGCCTTCTGATCCAGGAAACTGCCAAAGCGATCTATCGGGCACTTGGCTGTCGGGGACTGGCGCGGGTGGATATGTTTCTCCAGGCCGATGGAACCATCGTCCTCAATGAGGTTAATACCCTCCCCGGCTTCACCGCCTACAGCCGCTATCCCCGTATGATGGCAGCGGCGGGGATCGGTTTGACCGAACTGATCGACCGCCTGGTCGCATTGGCACTTGAGGGATCGGCCGGTTTACAGACGATGTGAAAAGGAGATAAATAAGATGAAAAAAGGATTTGTTTTTCTGGATAAAATAGTGCACGGCATCCGTTGGGATGCCAAATATGCCACTTGGGATAATTTTACCGGCAAGCCGGTGGACGGATATTATGTCAACCGAATTGCCGGTACTCATGAATTGGCTACCGCACTTTTACGGGTCAGGACACTGGCGGCAGCGCAAGGATATGGCTTGCTTTTATGGGATGCCTACCGGCCACAGCGGGCGGTAAACTGTTTCCTTAAGTGGTCGGAGCAGGGGGAGGACGGCTCCACCAAAGCACGATTTTATCCCAATATTGAGCGGGCCGCGATGATCACACAGGGGTATGTTGCCCCCCAGTCCAGCCACAGTCGCGGAAGTGCGATCGACCTTACCCTTTATCGGCTGGATACGGGCGAACAGGTGGCAATGGGAGGCGGGTTTGATCTGATGGATGAGCGTTCACATCATGAGGCAAAGGGGCTTTCACTTTCGGAACGACAAAACCGTCGATGTTTATGCACGATCATGGAGGCGTGTGGCTTTGATGCCTATCGGTACGAGTGGTGGCATTATGTGTTACGAAACGAGCCCTATCCTGATAGATATTTTGATTTTCCGGTGGGGGAGGTTATTTGAAGTAACTATTTAAAATATGTAAAGTGCACCGTTCGCACATCGCCCATTAGCACACATGGCTTATCGGTCTCGGTATGGTGATAGATAAACCCACACTTCTCCTGACACCGGCGGGATTTTTCATTGCCCTCATAATAACCGCACCACATCGCCCGATAGCCCAACCGCTCGAAGGCGTGACGCCTAATTGTATCGACCGCTTCGGGAATATAGCCCTGTCCCCAGAACGGGACGCCAAGCCAAAATCCGATCTCGACTTCATCTTCCGCGATCGTCGTATGAGACTGCATCGGCGCGATCAGGCCAATGCTCCCGATCGCGATATTATCCTCCTTCAAACACACCGCGTATATTTCGGGCGCTGACAGGACATTCTTGATGATTTCACGACTATTTTCCACGCTTGTGTGGACCGGCCAGCCGGCGATGGGACCGACTGCGGGATCGCTTGCATATTTATATAAGCTCTCCGCATCGCTTTCCTTCCAGGGACGTAATATTAATCTTTCGGTTTTAAACTCCATGATCTCTCCTTTACTTTATCTCAAACTTTCTGCCTGTATAGTTGTTTTTTTATGTGGCTGGTGATCGAGCGAAACACATCCGGGGTCATTGGGATGATCCTGCTCCACATTCGTACCCCCTGATATGAGTATAAGATAATCCTTACCAGCTCCTCGATATCGACCTTGTAAAACTCACCGCCTTCTATTCCGTACCTAATAAGTGCTGCCCATTTTTGCTCGCTGCTCTGATTAAAATGGCACATCAAATTTGCATCGACACTACCAGAATACTCATATATTGCGAGACTTAATGAATCTTGCGGGCTCGCCATCTCCCTTTCCATAAGCAAAAGTGCACGATCCATGATCACGTTCGCCGCAACACCGCTTTCCATTTCCTGATAAAAATTCATCTCATCTTTTTGATTTAACCCTTCGAGAATGGTCTCGAATATTTCCTGAGGACTGGAAAAGTGACTATACAGACCGCCGCGGCTTAAATTGGTTGCGTCGCAAATATCCTTCATCGTGATCTTGCTGAAGCCATGTTGTGCAAACAGTGTATAGGAGGTCTCTAAGATCAATGCTCTTGTTCTTTCTTTTTTTGCGGTCATCATGCCTCCTGTTATTACCCTACTTTATATCCATGCCCCGCCTTTAATCAGCCACGCATCCCGTTAACGCATGTATATTAATTTCATACTTTTTTAAAAATCGACACCCGTGTCTATTTATATTATAGACACGGGTGTCGATTTTGTCAATACCAGGATATAAATGATCTGCTTAATTAATCTACTAGAATAACCTGCTTAGCATGTGGATGGTCGTGTTCATGAGGGCTCATTTATATTGGTTATATTGGTAGTGCATTAACCGTTTTGTACTCAAATTAGCGATAATAGTTGGATAATCTTTGTAAGCAATATTCATGTCAACCTGTCCCCTGATCCCTGGAACTACACCAGCATTTGTATACTGCCACATCCCCAATGGATAATCGGTTGTTGGTTTACTTGCCCATTGGGCTAACCAAAGGTCATAATCTTTGATATCTTCCATTTCCAAAAGCCGCTTGCACCAATCTAAGTTGCAATATAGCGTAGCAAAATAACCTGCCTTTTCAATCGCATCACAAAAGGTTGTCACCATGGCCGTAAGGGTTATTTTACCAAGGTCCTTTTGACTTTGATCCTCCAGATCAAACGCAATCGGATAGGTCAGCTTGCGTTGATAAGGCATGATTTTATCAATAACGAATGCCGCCTCTTTGCCCGCCGCTGATGCACTTTTGGCATAACTGTAAAAATAGACACCGACATCCATCCCTGACTCCGAAGCTCCAACAATATTGGTATTAAAGTATGGGTCAATAACACATTTTTTACCATCCGACGCCCCATAACCCAACCGAATCATTGCAAAGTCTACACCCGATTCCATGACCTTCTTCCAGTCAATTTCTTTCTGCCATTTTGAAACATCAATACCTTTCTTCTCCATTTGGATCCCTCCACTTTATTCTTACATAACAAGCCCCCCTACACCAGCTTCTGTCCAAAGCCTCTGGTCGCAAAATATCTTGGCGAATACAGATTACCCGCCTCTTTTCCACTACCGAAGCAACTATACATCTGCACAAGCTGCTCATTATTGACCCGTTCCTGTTGAACCTTATCCTGACCGTTAACATAGGTTTTCCCGCCGACGGCATAGCTTTCATACACTGCCGTGGTCTCACCGGCATCAACCGCTTCCGCCGCAATATCATAATACTGTTCCGGATCAAGGGCTGCCCATATGGTGGTGCTTATTGCGTCATTGGCAAGCCCCGGTGTCGGTGCTATGCGATTGGCCGCCGGTACCGAAAAGGTGGTAAGCACCGCCGATGCCGCTCCAAAGCCTGCGGCCGCCCCGGCGCTTGATCCGACCGGATTGCCACTTATCAGATCATTGACCGGACTTACTGCCGCCCTTACACCGGAATTTACCAAACTTAAGATGGCACCCTGTGCCACATACTTTCCTGCCACCTTACTTCCTTCCGCGACAAATTTGCCCACACCGGAAATCAAGGTTGCCGCACCACCAAAAACAAGACCGGTAATAACCGAATTAAATAAAATACTACCCGCATCGGCGGCAGTCATCGGTTCCCCGTCGATCTCGCTGGCAATCCACTGCGAAGCCAAGCCGCTTGCCGCAGCAATAGTGGTGGTCATGCCAATACTATAGGCGGTAATACCGACGATCTTTGCCGTACTGGTTGCTGCCACTATTCCGGTCGCAGTCGTCGCTGCTGCCGCTCCCGTAGCGGTTACTATCGACGTTCCCCCTGCACCAAACGCCGCCACCGCGACCGGTGCCGCCGCTCCCATGGTCAGAACCGTCAAACCGATGGTCATGGCAATCCCGACGACCGTACCGATCAACGCGCCGATCCAGGACGCCTCTCCGCTGATGTCCATCAGGGCAAACGGATCGTTCCCGCAAAATAGATAGGGCGAAGCAAATTCTGCCTGCGGATCGGTCGATAGAAACCGGAAAAGCTCGGGTGAGTAGAGACGGGCTTTGGCATTATACAGCCCGGTTTCACCATCCAGCTCATAGCCGCCAAACAGATAGTTGACCAGCACCGATTCTTCAACAATCTTTATCGCTTCACCAAAGGGCTTGTAGTGATAAGCCTGAATGATCCGCTCACACTCCGCCACCACCCGGACATAGCCCAGCCGGTCGGTGATGACCGAGTAGTCGATCCCGTTGCTTGATACCGCCCCGATCCCTGAGACACCATGCAGATATTTAACCGACCGTTGCCCGGTTATTTCCTCCGATATCCCTCCGGCTCCGTGAACATATATTTTACGCTCCTCACCTTGCCCATCTTTGAAGACGGTCTTCTTAAGCCGGTTATTATTTTCATCATATAAAATCTCGGTGGTGTATCCATCGCCTGTGAACCGCTTCGGCAAACCGCTGTAAGGATAGTATTCTATACCAGCGGTGCTCTCCTTTGTAATAGCGGTAACTGCACCGTTTTGATCGTACTGACAGGTGGTCGGCTGGTTGGTGGCATCGTTTACGCTGGCAATTTTATCGGTGTTG
>JAITWD010000291.1 GCA_031285465.1 Lachnospiraceae bacterium | reverse complement strand
ATGATAGCACCGAAACAACAGAAGATTACTCACGTTATTGGGTTGGTATCATAACCCCACTTAAATTATTGCTGACTATTTTCAACCTTCAACAAATACGCTATTTAATCTTTATCTTATTTTCCCTGCTACAATGTATTTTGTTTGTAAAGCTAAACAAATCATTGAACATGTCCTATTCCATTGCCTATTTGTTTTCCACTACAATTATTTGTACCTATTACAATGTCTCCTGTCTTGCTTTTTCAACCGATCTGCTGATCATGCAAATATTTATGCTTTATATTCTTGCAAAGCATAACACTGGATTCTGGCAAAAAAACCGAACTCTTCATTACTTTGTTATCGGCTCCTTTACTTTTTTTATCAATTTTCTTTCTGCCCCGCTACTCACGTTAGGACTTCCGGTTATTTTGGACATGCTTCTGGATAATGGGCACAAAAACAAATTATGGACGGCAACCAAAGCTATCTTTGCGTGGATTGGCGGGTATGGCATCACCATTTTGGCAAAACAGATTATGGCAAAATTAGTTTTAGGTCAACAATCCGGATTGTGGCAGATACTACACTGGTCTGGATTAGGTATGGCAGAGGGTAGTGACGACACTTCAATAATTAGTCGTATATTAAGTGGTTCCTCCGGCTTAGATAATCAAGTGACCTTTACCGATCGGCTTTTAAAGGTCGTTGTTCGTTCCGCCGATGTGATCAATCCAACCACTGGCTTTATTCTGGTAACAATAATTATAGCGGTTATTATCCTGATACTTTTGAAAAAAATAAAGCTCATCCTCCCTGATAGACAAATTATTCCTGTCTTTTTCATGATCGGAGCGCTACCATTTTTGTGGCTTTTTATCTTTGCCGTACATGCTGGTCATGGCTTCGATAGTATGAGCCTTTCGGTTTTTATTTTTAGTTTGTTATCATTTGGAGCAAGTTTTATCAAAATAGACAATAACTAATCCTGTTGGGGGTATATTTTCATGGATGACTCGGCAAAGACAAAATGGAAAAACTACGAAAAAAAATGGCTTTGGCGTAATTTCTACTTTCGCAAGATATTACAACGGTATATTTTTGAGCGACTATTTCATTACGACCTAAAACTCCCTTATTATGCCCATAAATGGCTACTAAATATGAAAAAAACCAATGATTGGATTGCCACTAAGATACTTAGTAAGCAGCCCTTTATGGTCTCACGTTTTGGCAATACTGAGTTGCAAATTGTCATCACCGTTTATATGGAGCGGCTTTTTGGGTCAACCTGCCAAAGTGAAGAACGATTTAAACAATGGCTACCACGTGGTTGGGAATGGTCCGGTCTATTTCCTCCCGACAAGAAATTTGCTTACGAATTTACCGATCTTTTAATTGAGTGTAGTAAGGAATCCGATCTTTTGGGAACCTTTTTCTGCTATATGGATGATTATATCATTACCGAGTATCTACCCAATGCCCAATTGACCTACCTAACCAGTATGGAACCCTGGCTTGCCGCCAATCCTTGGAGTGCCGCATTAAAAGGCTTAAAGGTACTTGTTATTCATCCCTTTGAGGACTCGATCCGCTCCCAATATGAACGAAGGGAAGCTCTATTTCCAGGAAAAAATGTTTTACCGGAATTTGAATTATTGACACTAAAGTCGGTCCAAACCATTGCTGGTAATATTGACCCGCGCTTTGATACCTGGTTTGAGGCTCTGGATTATATGTACGAAGAATCCCTTAAAATGGATTTTGATATCGCCCTGATCGGATGTGGTGCATATGGAATGCCTTTAGCTGCTAAGCTCAAAAAAGCCGGAAAACAGGCGATTCATTTGGGCGGTGCACTGCAACTATTATTTGGGATCAAAGGTAAACGATGGGTTGATGATCCTGTAACAAAGATAAAATTTAATGACTCCTGGGTATATCCAGACGAAGCCGAAGCACCGAAAAATAGTATAAATGTCGAAAACAATTGTTATTGGCAATGAATGGAGATAACCGATCATGAATCGTCTCAAAAAAATAGCCTATGTATTTAATAAACGCCAGAAGATTGGCATCTTAGTATTACTTATCGTCATTGTTATTGGCGCTTTTCTGGAATTGGCAAGTGTTGCTATTATTTTACCTTTTGTGAACTCCATAATGAATCCTGATTATATAAGGACCGATCCCCTTGCCGCTTATGTTTATGATATGTTTGACCTGAAAACCGATAATCATTTTTTCATCATCATAAGTGTTGCCTTGATCGGACTTTATCTATTTAAAAATATCTATATCATTATAATGAATAATATGCAATATCGCTTTATGTACAATTATCAGCGTAAGTTAGCCGATAAAATGCTCAATTGCTATCTTAGCCAGCCATACCTGTATCATTTAGAGCATGGTAGTACCGAAATGATCCGTAATATCAATGATGATGTCCGTAGTTTTTTTGCTGTTTTGATAAGCGCATTGCAGGTTCTGACCGAAACCTGTGTTTGTGGTGTCTTTATTATTTATTTTTTTACTAAGGATAAGTCCATTACCATCGGCGTCGCATTTGTGATGTTGATATTTATTGTCGCCTATCTGTTTTTTATAAAACGTCGTGTTGTTTTTATGGGCGAAGAAAGCCGTAGACACCTTAATAATATCAATCAAGTTATTGTCCAATCCTTTAGTGGCATTAAGGAAGTAAAGATACTTAACCGTGAAAAATATTTTATTGAGAATTTTAAAGGTAACTACAAAAAATATGCCGAGTATCAATCCTCATACAATATTTACGGTCTACTGCCACGCCCTCTTATGGAAACGGTCTGTATTGGCGGTATGCTGGCGGTAATTGTTTTCAAATTAATTAATGGTACTGTAGCCTCCTATTTTATTCCGACTATTTCTATTTTTGCCATTGGCGCTTTTCGGATGATGCCATCATTTAGTCGTATTACTGGAAGCCTTAATAATATGATGTTTAATATGCCCTCCGTCAATATCATTTATCAGGAATTAAAAGCAATGGAAAAGCTGACCAAACAGGATCAAATGGTAACAATAAAATCAATTCCGTTGGAATTCTCTAAAGAGATCAGTATCCGACAGCTTGATTTCCGTTACCCTAATACTGAAAAATATGTTCTAAGAGGTGTTAGTCTGATCATACCCAAAAATAAGTCGGTCGCATTTATTGGACCATCCGGCGAAGGCAAAACCACTCTGGCCGATATTGTTTTGGGTCTTTTGCAGGCTGAAAGCGGCGGGGTCTTTGTTGACAGCGTTGACGTTCAAAAAAATATAGCCGCCTGGCATCAAAAACTAGGTTATATACCGCAGAGCATCTATTTAATGGATGATTCGATCAAAAGCAATATTGTCTTTGGCGTGCGCGATTCGGATATTGATGAGCAGCGCTTATGGCAGGCTCTTGATGACGCGCAACTCAAAGATTTTGTAACCGGATTGGATTACGGATTGGATACACAGGTCGGCGAACGCGGTATACGTCTGTCCGGCGGACAACGACAACGGATTGCCATTGCCCGTGCACTTTATAACGATCCCGAGGTACTTATTCTGGATGAAGCCACTTCCGCTTTGGATAATGATACCGAAAGTGCGGTTATGGATGCCATTGATCATCTGGCTGGTCAAAAAACTCTTATCATCATTGCGCATCGCCTAAGCACCATTGAAAATTGTGATATTGTTTATGAGGTAAGTAATGGGTCGGTTCAATGCATCCGGACTGCAGCCGAATAGATCATACAACGCTAGCAACACCATTAATTGCCCTGATATAAACCATCGGAGGAAATACATGATCCCACCTATTATTCATTACTGTTGGTTTGGCAAGCAACCTAAATCAAAATTAATCCAAAAATGTATTGCTTCCTGGCAACAATTTATGCCTAATTGGGAAGTTCGCGAATGGAATGAAGACAATTACAATATTGATCAGAATGAATATATGCAGGAAGCCTACCATAATGGCAAATGGGCTTTCGTTGTGGATTCGGCTCGTTTTGATATTCTTAACCGTCATGGTGGGATTTTTCTTGATGCCGATGTGGAATTACTACGTCCAATTCCCAAAGAAATACTTGCCCATTCAGGATTTACCGGCTTTGAAGGTGATACAACGGTGGCACCTGGTTTGATTTTTGCATCATTACCACAACAACCTATTTTAACCGCAATTGTTGAGGTCTACAATCATAAAGAGTTTGGAAAAACCAAAAACAATGGCCGCTTAGAGACTATTGTTGATATCGTTACCGATATTTTGGTGCAGAACGGTATGAAGCAAAATAATACCTATCAGGTTGTTGCTGGCATGGCAATATATCCAAAGGATTTTTTTTGTGCTTTTAATCCTGAAATCCAAAATTTTGAATTGACCTCCAATACCGTTTCTATTCATCATTATGCTGCAAGCTGGTCACCTTGGTATAGAAGGTTAAGATTTCGAACCATTAAATGGATCGCTACAATTTTGGGCAAAAAAAACTATTTGGGTTTAAAACGAGTAATAAAGGGTACCACTAGGACACCCTGACTGGAGGGGCTATGAAAATACTCATTATCCGGACCTACCCCAATAAAATAAATGTGAATAGCTATAATGTTCAGGAAATCGGTCTGGCTAAAGCATTAAATCAAAAAGGACATAATTGTGATATTGTATTATTCAATGGAAATCATCCTGATCATACCGAGCTTTTTAAGTATGGATCGGAACAAACCCTAAAAATCTATTGGCTTAAAGGATACTCATTTTTAAAAAACGGTTTCATGCCGTCGGTTCATAACTTGATTCCTTGCTATGACGTTATCCAGGTGCATGAATATGACCAGCTCTTAAGTTGGCAACTTTATCGTAAACAATTAAAGCCTACGGTTATTTACCACGGTCCTTACTATAGTACTTTTAATCGTAAATACAATTTAAAGTGTAAAATGTTTGATCGTTTTTTTTTGGCGACCGGTCACCCAAAAGATTGTATAGCTCTGGCAAAGAGTCAACTTGCCGAGGTATTCCTTCGTCAAAAAGGGTTTCTTAATGCCAAAACGGTGGGCGTTGGATTAGACATAGCTAATTGGGCTACTCTGGATACAGGTGATATAATTGAACGCCGCACCCAGCGAATGGATTCGACCATACAACTTATCTATGTCGGTAAAATAGAAGCTCGCAGAAATTTGTCCTTTCTCATTTCGGTCTACCGGAATCTACTTATCCGGTATGCAAATCTTCATTTAACCATTATCGGTACCGGTGAACCCGGATATGTTCAGACCTTTATTAATTCGATCAAGGACCTACTTGATCGAGGTAGCATAACCTATACCGAAAAAGCAACCCAGCTTGAATTGGCAAGCATTTATTCCGATGCCGATATTTTTCTTTTTACCAGCCACTACGAAATATTTGGCATGGTTATTGCCGAAGCTATGTATTTTGGTCTTCCGGTAGTCAGCAGTGCCAATGGCGGTGCCAGCGTATTAATCGAAAACGGCATCAGCGGCTGGGCATTGCCCGAATTTAATGAGATCGACTGGGTCGAAAAAATCGGTCTTCTCATTGATAATAAGAGACTGCGCCAAACAATGGGGCATAAAGCCTCGGAAAGAATAAACAAGGACTTTATCTGGTCAAAACTAGCCGATAATTTTATCAATGCATATCAATTAGCTATTGACCATCATAAATAATAGCAAGGAGACCGGTCAGTGATAAATAAAGAGATCCCAAAGATAAATAAATTTAATACCGTTAATGTTACGCTGGGTAACTTGTTCTACTACCTGTTCTGGATTCTGATGCTATTGGTTAAGGGGATCGGCTGGTATGACGGGATGCCGGTCTATAATATTTGTTTATTAGCCGGTGCCTTTTTTATTGGCATGAAGATATGCCTAACGGAACATTCCATCGCTGAATGGATCTTTATTCTTGTCCTTTCATCATTAGGGATAATTGCCTACTTTAATTCTCATGAAAAAGGAATTCTCCTTGCTATTTTAACTTTGATCGGGCTTAAGGGAATTTCGCTTCGACATTTATTTAAGATCGGATTGGTGGTGTGGGGCGGTTGCTTTTTAATAATGACCATTTTAGGCAACTTTGACCTGGTACTTGGTTCGATCATGGCACATGAAAAAAATGGATTAGGATTGGTTCTGCGAAAAAGCCTCGGGTATACTCATCCTAATGTCCTGCATGTGAGCTTTGCCATTTTAGTCGCTTTTATTCTTTATTTATTGACCAAGAAAGGATTGACCAAATATATTCTGTTGATGGTTGGAAATATCTATATATTCCTGTATTCATTCAGCTACACCGGATTCTTATTTGTCTCTCTCCTGATTTTTTCCGACTTCTACTTCACCTATCGCCATAAGATCAGTAAACCCGAACGCTTCATTCTACAGTGTATCTTACCTTTTTGTTTGGTCTTTTCAATCGTTGGACCTCATGTCCTTGATCAGGACGGAGCGTTGTATCGACTTATTGATAAATTAATGAATGTCCGTTTTTTTGCTTCACGCGTTGTTATGGATACAAACCCACTTTCATTATTTGGAACCGAACTGCAGCTCAATGGTTGGGCACTGGATAGTTCTTATGTTAATCTACTCCTTACATATGGGATTGTACTTTTTATCCTGTTTGTGCTCCTTTTTTTCGCAGTGGTACACTCATCACTAAAAAGAGATGATCGAAAAGCCTCCGCTCTGCTGATTTCATTTCTAATTACCGGCGTAATGGAACCTTTTTTAGTCAATACCGCCTTTAAGAATCTAACTTGGCTTTTTGCCGGCGCTTGGATATTTGAAGTTTTTTTTAAAAAAGAAGCTCTTGTCAATCATCCACTTTGGGGACGTGCTATCCTGTTATTAAAACAAGGAAATAAACTGCTGGCTGTCCCTCGTATATCTTTTGATATCAGGTTGCTTTACCCAACTTGGGCAAAGCAAAGGATATTATACGTCCTTGTTGCAATAATAATAGGGCTTGCCTGTGGCTTTTTTAGTTATATGTGTATGCCTAATCCACCGGAAATATATATTGGTCGACAAAATACAGACATTACCTCTGAACTTGATGAGTACTATATTGATACTGCCGACCTTCCGGTCGATTTCCAAGGGATCATCTATGCCTATCAGGATTCCGACAGTCCCTTGTACCGACTGCCTGACCAGGCATTACAATTTGAACGCTTGCGTAAAAGTATTAGTATTGGTGGCGGTGTTTTGGCTGTTACGCTAATGATCCCTGTTCTATTGTTACCAGGAGGCCGGTTATTACACAAGCGCAAAAAAGGGCAGTAGTTTCGCAGATGGGATCTGCGAAATACATGGGGATTAGCGTGAGCGCAAATCACTCACAAGTATATTTGTTCCTGCGGCACAAAGTTTGC